>DATBPW010000133.1:0-2801 GCA_036561125.1 Ramlibacter sp.
CGCCGTCGACGTCGCCGGAGTCGATGGTGGCGAGGCGCAACTGGCCGCACGCCTCGCCGCCGACCTTGGCCTTGTCCGCCGCTTGCACCAGCATCAATGCCTGGCGATAAGCATCGGTGAACGCCCGCACCGACGCCTTCGTGTTGCCGGCGGCGACGATCTGCCCCGCACGCTGCTGGAACTGCGTCAGCACGGGTGATGCGGGTCCGTTCTTGAGCAACGCGCCGATCACGTTGCGCAGGCGCAGCACGTTGTTGGGCGCGACCGTCTCGTAGAAGTAGGTCGCGAGCGACAGCGCCGCGTCGGGATGGCCGCGCGCCGCGGCGAGGCCGAGTGCATCGAAAGCTTCGACCTGCCCCGCCCGCGCGGACAGCGGCCGCGCGGCAAGCGCTTCATATGCGGCCATGTCGGGCTTGCCGTCGTGGATGTACGAGTTCGCCGGATCCAGGATGAAGGCGACGTACACCATGTACGCGCCGGAGGGATCGCCCTGCTGCATCGAGGCGCGGGCGAATTCGCGTGCATGCTCGATCGGTTTCGGGTCGGGCGTGATGCGCATCAGCAAGCATTGCGCCGCGATCGCCTCGGCCAGCGAATCACCGGCCTCGCTCACCGGCTGTGCGACGCGGCATGCGCGCTGCGGGTCTTTCACCGGCGGCGGCGCGTTGAGCAGCACGTCGGCCAGCATCGCTTGCGCCTGCATGTCGCCCTGGCCGGCAGCCGCCTCGAGCAACTTGACCGCCGCGGCCGGGTCCTGGCGCTTGATCGCATCGCGCGCCTGCTGCACGGCCGCGTCCTGGGCTCTGGCGCCAGAGCAGGCGAGCAGGCCGGCGAGAACCATGCCCGCCATTGCCCCCGCCCGCATGCGCATCACCGGTTGTGGCGCTGCATGAAGACGAGCTTCTCAAACAGCGTCACGTCCTGTTCGTTCTTGAGCAGCGCGCCCACCAGCGGCGGCACGGCCACCTTGTCGTCCTTGCTTTGCAGCGCGGCGACCGGGATGTCCTCGGCGACGAGGAGCTTGAGCCAGTCGAGCAGTTCGCTGGTCGACGGTTTCTTCTTGAGGCCGGGAAGGTTGCGCACGTCGTAGAACGTCTTGAGCGCCGCGCCGAGCAGGTCCTTCTTCAGCGTGGGGAAGTGCACGTCGACGATCAGCTTCATCGTGTCCGCGTCGGGGAACTTGATGTAGTGGAAGAAGCAGCGGCGCAGGAACGCGTCCGGCAGCTCCTTCTCGTTGTTGGACGTGATGAACACGAGCGGCCGGTGCCGGGCCTTCACCAGCTCGCGCGTCTCGTACACGTAGAACTCCATGCGGTCGAGTTCGCGCAGCAGGTCGTTGGGAAATTCGATGTCCGCCTTGTCGATCTCGTCGATCAGCAGCGCCACCGGCTGCTCCGACGTGAACGCCTGCCACAGCACGCCCTTGACGATGTAGTTGTGGATGTCCTTCACGCGCCCGTCACCGAGCTGCGAATCGCGCAGGCGGCTCACCGCGTCGTATTCGTACAGGCCCTGCTGCGCCTTCGTGGTCGACTTGATGTGCCATTGCAGCAGCGGCATGCCGATCGCGCCGGCGACTTCCTCGGCGAGCATGGTCTTGCCCGTGCCCGGCTCGCCCTTGACGAGCAGCGGCCGCGTGAGCGTGATGGACGCGTTGACCGCGAGCATCAGGTCCTGCGTGGCGACGTAGTTCTGGGTGCCCTGGAACTTCATGATGGGATGGTCGGGGGCGGCCCCGGGGCCGCCGATATAATGGATTGTTCGGAGACGAGAAGTCCGAAAGAACGATCGAAGTCTGACCCGATTCTGCCCCCAAAATGAAGAACCTGTTCTCCACGCTCCTCGGATTCGCTGTCGCTTGCGTGACCTGCGTCGCTGCCGCCCAGGCGCCGGCGAAGCCGCAACCGGCCGGCGGCATCAAGTCCATCGAAGCCCGCACCGCGATGTGCATGGGATGCCACAACATCAAGGGCTACCAATCGAGCTTCCCCGAGGTCTACCACGTGCCGATGATCGCCGGCCAGAACGCGAAGTACATCGCCGCGGCGCTGACGGCGTACAAGAACGGCGACCGCAGGTTCCCGACGATGCGCGCGATCGCCGCTTCGCTGTCGGAGCAGGACATCAACGACATCGCGGAGTACTACTCCAAGCTCGGTGGCGAGACCAAGCTGCCCGACCAGCCGACGCACCAGCCCGATGCGACGGTGGACGCGCTGCTGAAGAAGGCGAACTGCATGTCGTGCCACGGCACCAACTTCTCCAAGCCGATCGATGCGAGCTACCCGAAGCTGGCCGGCCAGCACGCCGACTACCTGTTCGTCGCGCTGAAGGAATACAAGACGAAGAGCAACCCCACCTTCGGCCGCGGCAACCCGATCATGGGCGCGATGGCCGGCCAGTTCACCAACCCCGAACTCAAGGAACTGGCGGACTACATCGGCTCGCTCGACTCCGAACTGAAGGTCGTGCCGGAGAGCCGCTTCCACCACGACTGACGCGAACAGCGTCCAATGCAATACCGGACGCAGAAGTCGCAGAATCCACGCAGAAGCCGCAGAACCCCCTGCGGCTTTTTCTTTTCCTGAGTTCTTCTGCGGATCTTCTGCGACTTCTGCGTCCGGCTGTTGCAGTGGCCTTTACTTCGTCGCGCGCCGCTGCACGCACTCGACGTAAGCGGCCCCGTCCGGCGGGCGGCCCGAGCGCTGGCTTTCCCACAGCATCTGCCCGAGGCACTCCATTGCCTCGTGCTGCGCCTGGTGCAGCGAATCGCGCCGGGCCGCGAGCAGTTCGACCGCCTG
>DATBPW010000134.1:0-6222 GCA_036561125.1 Ramlibacter sp.
TTCGACGGCGTCGACGGCAACCCGCTGACCAAGCTGCAGGCGTTCAAGGAATTCACGTCGGGCATCGGCACGCGCTGCGACGAGCCGCCGGTGACCACGCAGGTGGAGACGGTCGGCAAGTTCGACAACCTGCCGTACTGAATTGTCATCCCGGCGCAGGCCGGGATCGTTGGCGATTGAACTCGAGCGGCGCATCCAACGCCAGCGACCCCGGCCTACGCCGGGGTGACAAGCACCATAATCCCGCGCATGGCTCTCCTTATCCTCGGCCTCGTCATCTTCCTCGGCGCGCACTCGGTGCGCATCTTCGCGGAGGGCTGGCGCACGGCCACCATCCAGCGCATCGGCGCAGGGCCATGGAAAGGGCTGTACTCGCTGGTGTCGATCGCCGGCTTCGTGATCCTGGTGATCGGCTTTCGCGCCGCGCGGCGCGATTCGCTGGTGCTGTATTCCACGCCCGACGGCATGAAGCATGTGACGGCGTTGCTGATGATGGTGGCGATGATCCTGTTCGTCGCCGCGTACATTCCGAAGAACTGGTTCAAGGCGCGCTTCCATCATCCGCAGGTGCTGTCGGTGAAGACGTGGGCGGTCGCGCATCTGCTGTCGGTGGGCGTGGCTGCGGACGTGGTGCTGTTCGGCGCGTTCCTCGCGTGGGGCGTGGTGGACTTCATCGCGTCGCGCCGGCGCGATCGCGCGAACAACGTGGTGTATGCGCCGGGCAATGCGGTGGGCACGTCGATCACGGTCGCCGCGGGGCTCGTCGCGTGGTCGGTGTTCGCGTTGCTGCTGCACGGGCCGCTGATCGGCGTGCGGCCGCTGGGGTACTAGCCCTCCATTCAAGTCGCACGCGAAGTCGCAAAAAAACTCGCGTGAATTGACAAAACCGCTTTGGCGGCGCATAGTTAGCTGTGCTACCCAAGTCGCAAAAATTCCAGCTCTACGACGACCCGGCGCAGATGGAGCCACTGCTCCCGGGGGCGCACGCCCTGCCGCCCTTGCTGGAGCAGGCACATGACCTCCAGCGCGAAGCGCTCAAGCTCTCCGGGGCCTCCGCGCCGGCGGAGCTGGGCGTGCTGTTGCGCGCGATGAACTCTTATTACAGCAACAGGATCGAGGGGCAGCACACCCTTCCCATCGATATCGAGCGGGCGCTGCGCAACGACTATTCCGATGACGCCGACACGGCGCGCCGCCAGCGCCTTGCGCTCGCACACATGGACACCGAAAGTGCAATCGAGTCGCGTTGGAGGGAATGGGCCGGAGGCCGCGTCTGGTCGCGCCAGATGGTTTGCGAGATCCACCAGGACCTGTTCGCGCGCCTGCCGCCGGAAGATCGCAGGCTCGGCGAGGGCGGTGTGATCGTCCCTGGGCAATTGCGCGATCGCAATGTGAGCGTCGGCGTGCATGCCGCACCGTCGCATTCCGCCATTCCGGCCATGATGGATCGTTGGGGGGCGGTGTACGGAGCCGTGCGGCGCGGCGAATTGCAGATCGTCGCGGCGGCAGCGTCGCACCATCGCCTGGCGTGGATTCACCCGTTCCGTGACGGCAATGGGCGCGTGGCACGGTTGCACACGCACCTGGCGCTGGGCGCGCAGGGCATCACGAACGGGTTGTGGTCGCCGTTGCGGGGCTTTGCGCGCACGCAGGAGGTCTACTACGCCCGTCTGGCCGCGGCTGACCAGCCGCGCGCAGGGGACCTGGATGGACGGGGCAATTTGTCCGAGCGGGCACTGGCCGAGTGGGTCGATTACGTGCTCGCGGTGTGCATCGACCAGGTTCGCTTCATGTCGGGCCTGCTCGAAATGGGCGGCATGAAGGATCGCATCGCCGCCTGCCTCGCTTACGAGGAGAACGTCGTGCGTGACGGGGTGCGGTCCGAGGCCTTGCGGGCATTGCACTACCTGTGGCTCACGCGTGATGAGCTGGAGAGGAGCGAGTTCAAGGCGATGCTGGGGCTGGGTGACCGGCTTGCCACGGCCCAGGTCAGCGCGCTTGTCAAACGCGGCCTCATCGTCTCCGACTCGCCTTACGGGAAAGTGCGCTTCGGTGTACCGCAGCATGCACTTCGCTTCTACTTCCCGAAGTTGTGGCCTGAGGCGGAAGCCGGCTCCTGACATCCGTTGTCACGCCATGCCCATCCTTTCCCACGGCCTGCGGCCCGAGTACATGCCCAACTATTACGCGGCGTTCGTGCGCGACCCGGACGGCAACAAGATCGAAGCTGTCTGCCTGCTGAAGTAAACCTCATCCGACATGCGGCCGAGCTGCGATCTCCTAGGATGGCTTCGGAGCATCCAGGGGGTCACATGGCAGACAAACACGCGCGGCCGCTCGCGGTCGTGACGGGAGCCTCGTCAGGGATCGGGTACCACCTCGCGCGCTGCGCGGTCCAGCACGGCTTCGACCTCGTCGTCGCCGCGGACACGCCGCTCGACGAGGCCGTGATGGATTTCAGGTCGCTCGGCGCCAACGTGCTCGCCAGCGTGCAGTGCGACCTGGCGACACGCGAAGGCGTCGACAAGCTGTGCCAAGCCGTCGGCTCGCGCGCGATCGATGTGCTGTGCGCGAACGCCGGCCATGGCCTCGGTGGCGCGTTCCTCGACCAGCACATCGAGGGGATCCAGCACGTCATCAATACCAACATCACCGGCACGATCTACCTCATCCAGCGGGCTGCGCTGGGCATGCGCGCCCGCGGCAAGGGGCGCATCCTCATCACCGGGTCGATCGCGGGCTTCCAGCCGGGCGCGTTCCACGCGGTCTACAACGCTAGCAAGGCCTTCATCGATTCGTTCGGCGAGGCGATGCGCGACGAGCTCAGGGACACGGGCGTGACGGTGAGCATCCTCATGCCCGGCGCCACCGACACCGAGTTCTTCGATCGTGCCGGGCTGCAAGGCACGTTCATGGGGGACGACATGTCCAAGGACGCGCCCGACAAGGTCGCCAGGGCCGGCTTCGAAGCGATGATGAAGGGCGAGGCCGACGTCGTGTACTCGATCAAGAACAAGCTGCAGGTGGTCGCGTCGAAGATGCTGCCGGCGCAAGCGGCGGCCGCGGCGCATCGCAAGATCGCGCAGCCGGGGTCGTCGAGGGAAGCGAAGAAGGAGCGCGCCGAGGCGAAGAAGGCCTAGACGCCGGCCGGCCGCAGCGCCGGCTCGTGCAGTTCCTCGAACGTGAAGCTGCGCGCCAGGCCGAGCTGGCAACCCTTCGGCTTGTACATGCCGTCGGTTTGCTTCACGAACAGCTGCTGCCCCACGAGGAAGCGTCGCAGCACCGGCTCGAAGTCACCGAGCGTGACGGGGCTGAGCCATGCGGCGAGCACTGTGCCGGGGTCGAACGAGTCTTCCACGCAGCGGATTGTGCGCCGCCGCAAAGCGCTTGTCTGTCATTCGGGGGGCGAATCGGGCGAAACGTTGCGCGCGCGTCACGCACCGGGGCGCGTGAAGCCGCCCCACGTGCGCGTGGTGAGCACCTTCTCGAGGATGTCGAGCATCTTTGCCCAGCCCTGCTCGGTGCGCTTGGCATTGGCGCGCGCATCGTTGCTCTGCCCCAGGTCGTGGGTGAGCACGAGGTCGCAGACGCTCACGCCCATCTGCACGAAATCCAGCGTGACGCGCGTGGGCGCGGAGGTGTAGGGCTCCACCGTGAAGTCGAAGACGATGCGCTTGGGGCGGTCGATCTCGATGTAAGTGCCGCGGTGCTGCGCGTCGAAGAAGCTCTCGTCGCCATCGCCGACAGGGCGGCGGTCGGTCACGGTGAACGCGCCGCCGACCTCGGGCTCGATCTCGCAATGGAGGATGTTGCCCGTGCGCGTGGCGAAAAGGAACCGCGCCGCCTGCGCGGGCGTGAGCCACGCATCGAACACCTTCTCGATCGGGACGTTGTACCGGTGCGTCACGCGCACCGTCACGTTCGGGGACATCCGCCGTTTATCGCGCCGGGTGGATGAGTTGTCAATTCAGGATATTGCGTCAGCCATTCGTTGTCACCGGGCGTCCGGCAACTCGATCTTCACTTCCAGCACCTCGAGGTTGTCATGCCGATCCAGCTGCACCTTGATGTCGTGCGGGTCGATCCGGATGTACTTGCCGATCACCGCGACCAGGTCGCGCTGCAGCGCGGGCAGGTAGTCCGGCTGGCCGGGGTTGCGGCCGGCCCGCTCGTGCGCCAGGATGATCTGCAACCGCTCCTTGGCGACCGACGCCGACTTCTTCTTCTCGCCCAGCAGGAAGGAGAGGAACGACGCCATCAGCGGCCCCCGAACAGGCGCGCGAAGAAGCCGGCCTTTTGCGCGTCGACGAAGCGCATCGGCTTGTCCTTGCCGAGGAAGCGCTCGATCACGTCCTTGTAGGCCTCGCTCACGTCGGTGCCCTTCATGTGGATCGCCGGAATGCCCTGGTTCGACGCGTTGAGCACCGTCTCGCTTTCAGGCACCACGCCGATCAACTTGATGCGCAAGATGTCCTGGATGTCCTCCAGCGAGAGCATCTGCCCCGAGTCGACGCGGTTCGGGTTGTAGCGCGTGATCAGCAGGTGTTCCTTGACCGGCTCCTTGCCCTCGATCGCGCGCTTTGTCTTCGACGAGAGGATGCCGAGGATGCGGTCCGAATCGCGCACCGACGAGACCTCGGGGTTCGTCACCACCAGCGCTTCGTCGGCGAAGTGCATCGCCATCAGCGCGCCGGTCTCGATGCCCGCGGGCGAATCGCACACGATGTACTCGAAGCCGAGATCGGCCAGGTCCTTGAGCACCTTCTCGACGCCGTCCCTTGTCAGTGCTTCCTTGTCGCGCGTCTGCGAGGCCGCCAGCACGAACAGGCTGTCGCACTGCTTGTCCTTGATCAGCGCCTGGTGCAGGTTGGCCTCGCCGTGGATCACGTTGACCAGGTCGTACACAACCCGGCGCTCGCAACCCATGATGAGGTCGAGGTTGCGCAGGCCGACGTCGAAGTCGATGACGGCCGTCTTGTGGCCGGCGAGCGCGAGGCCCGATGCGAAGCTCGCGCTGGTGGTGGTCTTGCCGACGCCGCCCTTGCCCGACGTGACGACGATGATCTTGCTTGCCATTCAGTGTCCTTCGATTCTTTCCATCACCAACTTGCCTTCGCTGCCGCCCACGAGCTTCACCTGGGCGGGCTTGCCGTGGATCTCCGGGGGAAACGCGATGTCGCTCGTGCGGTAGATGCCGGCGATGGAGACCAGTTGGGCTTCGAGCGCCAACGCAAAGATGCGGGCCTCGGTGTTGCCCTTCGCGCCCGCGACAGCCTTGCCGCGCAGCGGCGCGTACACATGGATGTGGCCGTCGGCGATGACCTCCGCACCCGCGTTGACCATGCTCGTGACGACAAGGTCGCGCCCGCGCGCATACACCTGCTGCCCGGAACGAAGCGGCTTGTCGATCACCATCGCTTGCGGGTGTTCGTCCTTCGCCCTCTGGGGAAGTGCCGGGGTGGGGGCATTGGCCGCTTCGATCACCCTGAGCTCATTCGCGACCGCCAGCCCCTTCAACACCGCCGCTTCCATCTGCTGCGCGCTGCCCCCGCGCACCGCCACCGGCATCACACGATAGCCGCGCAGCAAGTGCAGCAGTTCGCCGAAATCGATCTCGCCCTGCCCGCCGAGCGGCGACAGGTCGAGCACGAGGGGATCGTTGTCGAAGAACTGGGGAACGTCGCCGAAGCGCACCTTGAGTTCGTCGGCCAGCGCCGCGAGGTCCGCGGACTTGAGCAACAGCGACACGAGCGGGAGGTTCGCGCTCTTGATCTCGAAAGTGGCAGGGGCGCGTCCTGCGAGGGCGACAGACATCGAACTGCTACTGCTACTGCGGGCGGACGAATGGGCTGCGGCTGAGCCGCGAGAGTGGCGGATGTTAGCAGCGGCGTCCTACAGATTCTGTTGCGAATTGCACATGGCACTCCACGCAGCCTGCGCGACACTGGCCTCGAAGCTCAAGGAGGCGACGATGAAGGTCCTTCATTCGCAGTATCACTGGATTGCGATCGCGCTCTGCGCGGGTTGGGCGCTGTTGTCCGTCTCGCATGCGTACGGGCAGCACAACGACGCGAGTTCGATGTTCGAAGGGCGTCCCGCGATGGCGGGCGCCCAGGCGGGCACCGGCGCGATGGCCGGCCCGGCGCAGGGCGGCGTCGCGGTGCAAGGCGACCAGAACGCGGGGCTGGCGCTGCGCGCGCCCAAAGGCCTGCGCGACATGCC
>DATBPW010000135.1:0-8226 GCA_036561125.1 Ramlibacter sp.
GTTGGTGAAAATCACGCGCTCTTCGGTGAGCGCGGCGTCGAACTTCATCGTCGTCGCGTTCTCGATGGCGTCGACGCATTTCTCCGGCGCCGGCAGGCCGCGCGCCATGCCCTTGACCATGTTGCGCGCGAACTGGAAGTACGCGGCGCCCTGCGGATGCGAGCACGGCAGGTTGCGCACGAGCGGCAGCGGACGCGCATCGGCGACGGAGCGTGCGAAGGCGATCGCTTCTTCGGCGAGCGATTCGGCCGACTTCGCCATCTTGTCGAACAGCTTCTGGCCGGGCGCCTGCGCCAGCATTTCGCTGGGCACGGGCTCGCCGCTGACGATCATGTTCAGTGCATGCTCGACACCGATGACGCGCGGCAGGCGCACCGTGCCGCCCGCACCCGGGATGAGGCCGAGCTTCACTTCGGGCAGCGCGACCTGCGTGCCCGGCGCGGCGATGCGGTAATGGCAGCCAAGCGCGAGTTCGAGGCCCCCGCCCATCGCGATCGAATGCACCGCGGCGACCACAGGCTTGGACGACTTCTCGATGGCCGCGATCACCGACAGCAGGTTCGGCTCCATGCCGGCCTTGGCGGTGCCGAACTCCTTGATGTCGGCGCCGCCCGAGAACGCCTTGCCGGCGCCGGTGAGGACGATCGCTTTCACGGCGGGATCGGCGTTGGCCTGGTCGAGGCCTTGCGTGATGCCCACGCGCGTGGCGTAGCCGAGCCCGTTGACGGGCGGGTTGTTCAGCGTGATCACGGCGACGTCGCCCTGCACTTTGTATTCAGCGGTCATACGCGGTCCTCGGGAGGAAGGATGGAAGTTGGAAGGAAAAGTACGGTCGTTCGATTTTGCGATTCTAGAGGGGCAATCTTGCGCCTCGGAATGGCGGTTGTCACGGCAGGGACATCAATTCAAAAGCGGGACGCAAAAGCCGCAGAAGTTGCGCGGAAGACGCGGAAGAACTCTCTTTTCTTTTCCGCGTCCTCTGCGAAATTTCCGCGACTTCTGCGTCCTTGCCTTGACGCGTCAGACCTCCAGCCACTCCTTGCGGATGTACGCGTCGCTGCGCAGCGACTGCGGCGTGCCCTGGAACACGATGCTGCCGTGGCCCATGACGAGCGCGCGGTCGGAGATCGACATCGCGATCGTGAGCTTCTGCTCGATCAGCAGCACGGAGATGCCGCGCGCCTTGAGCTTCTGCAGGTACTCGCCGACCAGCTCGACGATTTTCGGCGCCAGCCCTTCGGTCGGCTCGTCGATGATGATGAGGTCCGGGTCGCCCATCAGCGTGCGGCACAGCGTGAGCATCTGCTGCTCACCGCCGGAGAGCACGCCCGCCTCGGTGTGCTGGCGTTCCTTCAGGCGCGGGAACATCGCGTACATGTCGTCGAAGCTCCAGCGGCCCTTCTGGTTCGCGCTCTTCTGGCCGAGCATGAGATTCTGGTGCACCGTGAGCTTCGGGAAGATGTCGCGGTTCTCCGGCACGTAGCCGATGCCCATGTGCGCGATCTCGTACGGCTTGCAGCCGAGCGTGCGCCGGCCCTGCCATTCGATCGCGCCGGTGCAATCGACCATGCCCATGATCGCCTTGGCGGTGGTCGACCGGCCCGAGCCGTTGCGCCCGAGCAGCGCGACGATTTCGCCTTCGCCCACGTCGAAGTGCACGCCGTGCAGCACGTGGCTCTTCCCGTAGAAGGCGTGCAGGTTCTCGACCTTAAGCATTGGAAACCTGCTCCTGCGCGACGTGCGAGCCGAGGTAGGCCTCCTGCACCTTCGGGTTCGCACGGACCTTCTCCGGCGTGTCGAAGGCGATGACCTCGCCGTACACCACCACTGCGATCTTGTCGGCGAGGTTGAACACCACGCCCATGTCGTGCTCCACCGTGAGCAGCGTCTTGCCCACGGTCACTTCGCGGATCAGGTCGATGAAGCGCCTCGTTTCGCTCTTGCTCATGCCCGCCGTCGGCTCGTCGAGCAGGATGACGTTCGCGCCGCCCGCGATGGTGATGCCGACTTCGAGCGCACGCTGCTCCGCATACGTGAGGTTGGTGGCCAGCACGTCACGCTTCTTGTCGAGGCGGATCATGTGCAGCAGTTCCTCGGCGCGGTCGTTCGCGTCGTCGAGGTCCGCAAGGAACTTCAGGAACGTGTACTTGTAGCCGAGGCTCCACAGCACGCCGCAGCGCAGGTTTTCGAACACCGACAGGCGCGGGAAGATGTTGGTGATCTGGAAGCTGCGCGACAGGCCCAGGCGGTTGATCTCGAACGGCTTCTTGCCGTCGATGCGATGGCCGTTGAGCAGGACCTCGCCGGAGGACGGCGCGAAGCGGCCCGAGACCAGGTTGAACAGCGTCGACTTGCCCGCGCCGTTCGGCCCGATCACCGCGATACGCTCGCCTTGCGCGACCGCGAGATTGCAGCCGCGAATGATCTCGGTCTTGCCGAAGCTCTTGCGCAGGTCCTTCAGTTCGAGCGCAAAGGTCATTCGAAAACCTCCGGCCTGCGGCCTGCGGTGCCATGAGCCTTCGGAGCGGCCGCGCGGCTCATAGCGCTTCCCTCCGCTTCATCTCCTTCTCGATGAACTCCTGGATGTCGCCCCACTGCCGCGCGAAGTGGCGGCGCACCACTTCGAACAATGCGAGACCGGTGACCATCACGAACGCGCAGCCGAACCAGGCGTTCGCACCCTTGGCGTTCAACGTGGTGCCCAGGAAGGGCATCTCGGGCCCGAGCGCCGCGTTGAGCTTGAGGTGGTAGACCATCTCGATCATGCCGGCCGCGCCGAGCAGCACGATCAGGGCCGTCACGCCCAGCGCGAGGTAGCTCACCGCCAGTTCCTTGAAGCGGCCGAACGACGCGACGCGCAGGTTCATCATGATCAGGCTCGCGATGCCGCCGGGCGCATACATCACCATGAACAGGAACACGAGGCCCAGGTACAGCAGCCAGGCTTTCGTGATCTCCGAAAGCAGCACGAACGCGATCACCATCAGCACGCCGCCGATGATCGGGCCGAAGAAGAAGGTCGCGCCGCCCAGGAACGTGAACAGCAGGTACGCGCCCGAGCGATAGCCGCTCACGACTTCGGACGTGACGATCTCGAAGTTCAGCGCCGCGAGGCCGCCGGAGATTCCCGCGAAGAACGCGGCGATGATGAACGCGATATAGCGGACCTTGCGCGTGTCGTAGCCCACGAACTCGACCCGCTCCGGGTTGTCGCGCACCGCATTGAGCATGCGGCCCAGCGGCGTGCGCGTGAAGGCGAACATCAGCGCGGTGCAGGCGAACGTGTAGACGGCGATCAGGTAGTACAGCTGGATCTGCGGGCCGAACGTGATGCCGAACGGCTTCGCGCCGACGACGCGGTTGCTCTCGATCCCGCCTTCGCCGCCGAAGAACTCGGGGAACATCAGCGACATCGCGAACACGAGCTCGCCGATGCCCAGCGTGATCATCGCGAACGGCGTGGCGGCCTTCTTCGTCGTGACGTACCCGAACAGCACGGCGAAGAATGCGCCCGCGACGCCGCCCACCAGCGGGATCATGCTGACGGGGATCGGCCAGCCGCCCTTGCCCACCAGGTTGAGCGCATGGATCGCGATGAACGCGCCCAGGCCCGAGTACACGGCATGGCCGAACGACAGCATGCCGCCCTGCCCCAGCAGCATGTTGTACGAAAGGCAGACGATGATCGCGATGCCCATCTGCGACAGCATCGTGTGCGACAGGCTGGTCTTGAACACCAGCGGCGCGATCGCCAGCACGAGCGCGAATGCGCCCCACACGACCCAGCGCCCGATGTTGATCGGCCTGAATTCGTGGTAGCCGCCGTGGTGCGGCCCCGCGGGCACGCGCGCGGTGGACGCATGCGGCAGCGTCATCGCGACGCCGGCGGCCGAGTTCTCGCGCGCGGCCTCTTCGGTGGGGGTGTCGAGGACGCTGCTGTTCATCGGAATGCCATCATTTCGCGGGCCACCGCGGAACCGGCTTTGCCGAGCCGCTGGCGGCGTCCCCTCGAGGGGGAGGCGCCGCAGGCGCTTCGGGGGTGGGTCATTTCATCCCTCCCGCGTGCCTAGCAGGCCCTTGGGCCGGAAGATGATCATCAGCACGAGGAACACGAACGGCAGGATCGGCGCGACCTGGCTGATCTTCAGCTTCCACAGCGCATAGCCGAACGTGTCCGGGCTGATGTCCCAGCCGACCGAGCCGAGCGTGCTCACGAGCGACGTGTCGATGCCGACCGCGAAGGTCTGGATGATGCCGATCGCCAGCGACGCGATGAACGCGCCCGCCAGCGAGCCCATCCCGCCCACCACGACGACCACGAAGATCACCGGCCCGACCGCGCCCGCCATCCCCGGTTCCGTGACGAACGCGTTGCCGCCGATCACGCCCGCGAGGCCCGCGAGTGCGCAGCCGCCGCCGAACACCATCATGAATACGCGGGGCACGTTGTGCCCGAGCGCTTCGACCGTCTCCGGATGCGTCAGCGCCGCCTGGATCACGAGCCCGATGCGGGTGCGCGTGAGCAGCAGCCAGATCGCGACCAGCATGAACAGCGCGACCAGCATCATGAACGCGCGGTACTTCGGGAACGCAGTGCCGAACACGTGGAACAGCGGGCCTTCGAGCAGTTCGGGCACGCGGTAGTCGACCGAGCTCGTGCCCCAGACCAGCTGCACCATCTCGAGGATGACGAACGACAGGCCGAACGTGATCAGCAGCTCGGGCACGTGGCCGAACTTGTGCACGCGCCGCAGGCAATAGCGCTCGAAGACGGCGCCGAGCAGCGCGGCGCCCAGCGGCGCGAGGACCAGCGCGGGCCAGTAGCCCACGAGCTGCGACACCGTGAACGCGAAGTACGCCCCGAGCATGTAGAAGCTCGCATGCGCGAAGTTCAGCACGCCCATCATGCTGAAGATCAGCGTGAGGCCCGAGCTGAGCATGAACAGCAGCAGCCCGTAGCTGACGCCGTTCAGGAGCGAGATGGTGAAGAACTCCATTCCGTCAAACGATATCGGTGGAATCCACTAGGGGAAATGACGCGGGCGTAAAAAAGCCGGGCGGCTCGCGCAGGCCCGGCCTGGTTTCGTGCGATCAGCTCGAGGCGCCCGGCCGCTTCATCTGGCAGCTGGTCGGCGTGCTCGACACGTAGGGCGGGAACTCCTTGATCGGCACGAAGGTGTAGGCGGTGTTCTCGACCTTGTACTCGCCCGGCTTCGCCTTCTGCCACTTCGTGATGAACATCGTCTGCTGCAGCTGGTGGTCGGACGCGCGCATCGTCACGTCGCCGGCGAAGCTCTTGACCGACAGGCCTTCCATCGCATGCGCGACCTTCACCGGGTCGAGGCTCTTCGCATTCGCGATGGCCTGCCCGAGCAGCTTGATGCCGTTGTACGTGGCGTACGTGTAGTAGTCGTCGTTGAACTTCTTGTGGAAGTCGGCGCCCATCTGGCCAAGCTCGCCCTTGTGGTTGGCATGGCCGTACGCGACGACGTACACCTCGCTGTCGCCGCCGGCGGCCAGCGCGGTCGGCGTCCCCGTGACGCCGGCGTAGTACGTGTACATCGGGATCTTCAGCCCGGCGTCGTTCATCGCCTTGACCAGCAGCGTCAGGTCCTGGCCCCAGTTGCCGGTGACGATCGCGTCGGCGCCCGAAGCCTTGATCTTGGCCACGTACGGCGAGAAGTCCTTCACCTGCCCGATCGGGTGCAGCTCGTCGCCGACGATCTGGATGTCGGGGCGCTTGCGCTGGATGTCTTCCTTGAAGAACTTCGAGACCTGCTGGCCGTGCGAGTAGTTCTGGCCGATGATGTAGACCTTCTTGACCTTCGGCTGGTCCTTCATGAAGGCCGTGAGCGCCTCCATCTTCATGGTCGTGTCGGCGTCGAGGCGGAAGTGCCAGAAGTTGCACTTCTCGTTGGTCAGCGCGGGATCGACGGCCGCGTAGTTGAAGTACACGAGCTCCTTGCCGGGGTTGCGCTCGTTGAACTTCTCGACGGCGTCGGAGATCGCGAGCGCGGCGCCGGAGCCGTTGCCCTGCGTGACGTAGCGGAAGCCCTGGTCCTCCGCGGCCTTCAGCGTGTTCAGGCTTTCCTGCGGCGAGCCCTTGTTGTCGAAGCCGACGATCTCGAACTTCACGCCGGCGGGATTGTTCTTGCCGGAGAAATGCTCGGCGGCGAACTGCCAGCTCTTGAGCTGGTTCTGCCCGACGTTCGCGAACGGGCCCGACAGCGGGTCCATGAATGCAATGCGCACCGTCTGGCCTTCCGTCTCCTTCGGCGCCGCCATCATCGGCGCCGCGGCGGGCGCGCCCGCTTTCGCGGCGGCCGCGGGCTTGGCAGGTGCGGCCGGCTTGGCGGGCTGCTGGGCATGGGCGCTGACGGCGCATGCCAGCAGGGCGGCGAAAGTGATCTGGCTGATGGCGATCTTCATTTGCGTCTCCAAGTGAATTCCGACAGGGCGCAGGGTACTTGCTTTGTGCACCGCAGCGGTCAGGGATTGCACCTAAAACCAGCGGCGGCTATCGCCGAAGCGACAACGGCGCTCACACGCCGGGCAGGCGATAGTCCTTGAGCATCTCGCGCAGCCGGGTCTTGAGCATCTTGCCGGTCGCCCCCAGCGGGATCGCCTCCACGAACACGACGTCGTCCGGGATCTGCCACTTGGCCGTCTTGCCTTCGTAGAACTTCAGCAGCTCCTCGCGGCTGACTTCCGCGCCGGGTTTCCTGACGACGGCAACGATCGGGCGCTCATCCCACTTCGGGTGCTTCACGCCGATGCACGCGGCCATCGCGACGGCCGGGTGCGCGACGGCGATGTTCTCGACATCGATCGAGCTGATCCACTCGCCGCCGGACTTGATCACGTCCTTGCTGCGGTCGGTGATCTGCATGAAGCCTTCCGGGTCGATCGTCGCGACGTCGCCGGTGGGGAACCAGCCGTCCACCAGCGGGTCGCCGCCCTCGCCCTTGAAGTACTCGCGGATGATCCAGGGCCCGCGCACGTAGAGGTCGCCCGACGACTTGCCATCCCAAGGCAGCTCGTTGCCGTCGCCGTCGACGATCTTCATGTCGACGAAGAAGATGGCGCGGCCCTGCTTGAGCCGGATCTTCATCTGCTCGTCGGCGGGCAGCTCGAGGTGCTTGTTCTTCAACGTGCACAGCGTGCCCAGCGGGCTCATCTCGGTCATGCCCCACGCGTGCAGCACGTCGACGCCGTATTCCTCGCGGAACGAATGGATCATCGCCGGCGGGCACGCGGAACCGCCGATCACGGTGCGCTTGAGCGTGGCAAAGCGCAGGCCGTTCTGCTTCATGTGGCCCAGCAGCATCTGCCACACCGTCGGCACCCCCGCGGCGAAGGTGACCTTCTCCGCTTCCATCAATTCGTAGACCGACTTGCCGTCGAGTTGCGCGCCGGGGAACACCAGCTTGCAGCCGGTGAGCGCCGCCGAATAGGGGATGCCCCAGGCGTTGACGTGGAACATCGGAACGACCGGCAGCACCGAGTCGCGCGCCGACAGCGACATGACGTCCGGCAGCGCGGCGGCATACGCGTGCAGGATCGTCGAGCGGTGGCTGTAGAGCGCCGCTTTCGGGTTGCCCGTGGTGCCGCTCGTGTAGCACATGCTCGAAGCCGAGTTCTCGTCGAACGAGGGCCACTGGTATTCCGTGGGCTGGCCGCCGATCCAGTCCTCGTACGCCACGAGGTTGGGGATGCCGCTGTCCTTCGGCAGGCGCGACGCGTCGCACAGGGCGACGAACTTGCGGATGGTCGTGGCCTTCGCGTGGATCGCCTGCACGATCGGCAGGAACGTGAGGTCGAAGCACAGCACCTGGTCCTCGGCGTGGTTCGCGATCCACGCGATCAGGTCCGGGTGCAGGCGCGGGTTGACGGTGTGCAGCACGCGGCCCGAGCCGCTCACGCCGAAATACAGCTCGAGGTGGCGGTAGCCGTTCCACGCCAGCGTCGCGACGCGGTCGGAGAACAGCAGGTTGTCCGCATCCAGCGCGTTCGCGACCTGCTTCGCGCGCCGTGCCGCGTCGCGCCAGGTGTAGCGATGGATGTCGCCCTCGACGCGGCGCGACACGATCTCGCTGTCTCCGTGATGCCGCTGCGCGAAGTCGATCAGCGACGAGATCAGGAGCGGTTGTTGTTGCATGAGGCCCAGCATGCTTGTCTCCGTGGATGGATCGATGGAATCGGCGGATCGTAACGCGGCCGGTGCGC
>DATBPW010000136.1:0-3405 GCA_036561125.1 Ramlibacter sp.
CTGGAGGCCTTCGCCTATTCGATCGCGCACGACCTGCGCGCGCCGCTGGCCTCGATCGACGGATTTTCGGCGGTGCTCGAGGAATCGATGGGAACGCGGCCGGAGCGCGCGATGCACTACGCGAGCCGCATCCGCGCGGGCGTGCACCAGATGAGCGAGCTCACCGACGGCTTGCTCGCACTCGCGAACCTTTCGCGCGCCGAGCTGCGCGACGACAGCGTCGATCTCGCTGCATTGGCGCACGCCGCAGTGGCGCAGTTGCGCGAGAGCCACCCGCAGCGCAGCGTGCGCGTGACGATCGCGCCCGCCATGCCCGCGCGCGGCGATGCCCGCCTGCTCGCGCAGGTCATGGGCAACCTGGTCGGCAATGCGTGGAAGTTCACTGCACGCAAGGACGATGCCCGGATCGAGATCGGCATCGAGCCGGGCGCCGAGGGTGCTCGCGCGTATTTCGTGCGCGACAACGGTGCGGGCTTCGACATGGCGCACGCGGGCCGCATGTTCGAGGCGTTCCAGCGCATGCATTCCGCGAGCGAGTTCGAAGGCACCGGCATCGGCCTGGCGATCGTGCACAAGATCGTCACGCGCCATGGTGGGCGCATCCAGGCCGCCGGCGCACCCGATGCGGGCGCGACGTTTCGCTTCACGCTCGGGAACTGAATCGGGTTCAACGCACGCGCCGCGCCGTGGTTACCCGCACTTTCCCCTATGCGAATGCGGGAACCCGCACCCTCTTGTTTTTGTCTATGGTTCACCTACAGTGAGCGCAGGAATGCGCTTACACAGCATGATCATCGACGCGCGCGGTTCAGGAGTACAGTGGTGCCGCACTGGCCCCGCCGCCAGGTGGCTTGCACCCGATCCGAAGGAGGTTTGTACATGGCCGACGTGATCCGCAATTTCCTGTCTCGCTACGAACAGACGCGCGAGGAGGAAATGTCGCTGGAGGACTACCTCGAACTGTGCAAGCGCGACAAGATGGCGTATGCCACCGCGGCCGAGCGCATGCTCGCCGCGATCGGCGAACCCGAGATGGTCGACACGCGGCACGACCAGCGGCTGTCGCGCATCTTCGGCAACCGCAGCATCCGCATCTACCCCGCGTTCAAGGATTTCTACGGGCTCGAAGAGCCGATCGAGCAGGTCGTCTCGCACTTCCGCCACGCGGCGCAGGGCCTCGAGGAAAAGAAACAGATCCTCTACCTGCTCGGCCCGGTCGGCGGCGGCAAATCCTCGATCGCCGAGCGCCTGAAGCAGCTGATGGAGATGGTTCCCTTCTACGCGCTGAAGGGCTCGCCGGTCAACGAATCGCCGCTGGGCCTGTTCTCGAACGATGAAGACGGCCCGCTGCTGGACCAGCAGTACGGCATCGCGCGTCGCTACACGCAGAAGATCATGTCGCCGTGGGCCGTCAAGCGGCTCGAGGAATACGGCGGCGACGTGCGCAAGTTCAAGGTGGTCAAGCGCTTCCCGTCGATCCTGAAGCAGTGCGGCATCGCCAAGACCGAGCCGGGCGACGAGAACAACCAGGACATCAGCTCGCTGGTCGGCAAGATCGACATCCGCAAGCTCGAAGAGTACGCGCAGGACGACCCGGACGCCTACAGCTACTCCGGCGGCCTGTGCCTCGCGAACCAGGGCCTGCTGGAATTCGTCGAGATGTTCAAGGCGCCGATCAAGGTGCTGCACCCGCTGCTCACGGCCACGCAAGAGGGCAACTTCAAGGGCACGGAAGGCTTCGGCGCGATCCCGTTCGACGGCATCGTGATGGCGCACAGCAACGAGAGCGAGTGGAAGGCGTTCAAGAACAACAAGAACAACGAGGCTTTCCTCGACCGCATCTACATCGTCAAGGTGCCGTACTGCCTGCGCGTCACCGAGGAAGTGAAGATCTACGACAAGTTGATCCGCAACTCGTCGCTGAAGGAAGCGGTGTGCGCGCCCGGCACGCTCAAGATGATGGCGCAGTTCTCGGTGCTCACGCGCCTGAAGGAGCCGGAGAACTCCAGCATCTTCTCGAAGATGCTGATCTACGACGGCGAGAACCTGAAGGACACCGACCCGAAGGCCAAGAGCTACCAGGAGTACCGCGACTACGCCGGCGTCGACGAAGGCATGACGGGCATCTCGACGCGCTTCGCGTTCAAGATCCTGTCGAAGGTCTTCAACTTCGACTCGAACGAGGTCGCCGCGAACCCGGTGCACCTGATGTACGTGCTGGAACAGCAGATCGAGCGCGAGCAGTTCCCCGCCGAGATCGAGCAGAAGTACCTGTCGTACATCAAGGAGCACCTGGCCGCGCGCTATGCCGAGTTCATCGGCAAGGAAATCCAGACGGCCTACCTCGAGTCGTACTCGGAGTACGGCCAGAACATCTTCGACCGCTACGTCACGTACGCCGACTTCTGGATCCAGGACCAGGAGTTCCGCGACACGGACACGGGCGAGATCTTCGACCGCGCCGCGCTGAACGCCGAGCTCGAGAAGATCGAGAAGCCCGCGGGCCTGTCGAACCCGAAGGATTTCCGCAACGAGATCGTGAACTTCGTCCTGCGCGCGCGCGCCAACAACGCGGGCAAGAACCCCGTGTGGACCAGCTACGAGAAGCTGCGCACGGTGATCGAGAAGAAGATGTTCTCGAACACCGAGGACCTGCTGCCGGTGATCAGCTTCAACGCGAAGGCCAGCGCCGACGAGCAGAAGAAGCACGAGGACTTCGTGAACCGCATGGTCGAGAAGGGCTACACCACGCGCCAGGTGCGCCTGCTGTGCGAGTGGTACCTGCGCGTGAGAAAGTCCAGCTGAAGCGAAAGGGCCAGGCGGAGCACAAGTGTCGTCCCTTCCCAAGCCGGAGCGTTCCACGCTCCACCAGGTGATCGACCGCCGGTTGTCGGGCAAGAACAAGAGCATCGGCAACCGCGAGCGGTTCCTGCGCCGTTACCGCGAGCAGATCCGCGACGCGGTGCGCAAGGCGGTCGGCGACCGCAGCATCAAGGACATCGAGCAGGGCACCGACATCTCGCTGCCCAAGCGCGACGTCGGCGAACCCATCTTCTCGCACGGTGCGGGCGGCACGCGCGAGGTCGTGCACCCGGGCAACCGCGAGTACATCAAGGGCGATCGCATCCAGCGGCCGCAAGGCGGCGCCGGCGGCAGCGGCGGGCGCGGCGCGTCGAACGATGGGCAGGGCGAGGACGAGTTCACCTTCCGCATCACGCGCGAAGAGTTCATGAACTACTTCTTCGACGACCTCGCGCTGCCTCGCCTGATCCGCACGCAATTGCTCGCCGACGTGCCCGAGTGGAAGATGCGCCGCGCCGGTTTCGTCTCCGAAGGCAACCCGACCAGCCTGCACGTCGTGCGCTCGATGCGCGTGGCGCTCGGCCGGCGCATCGCGATGGGCGG
>DATBPW010000137.1:0-2421 GCA_036561125.1 Ramlibacter sp.
GTGGCTTGGTCAAGCCGGAACGCGGTGACATCGCCTGGCGCATTGCCTTTGTTGCAGGACTGCTGCTCGCACCGGCGCTGTACGGGCTCGCCACCGGCGGGTTGCCGGCGTTGCACATCGATGCCGGCACGCTCACGCTCGTGATCGGCGGGCTGCTGGTCGGCATCGGCACGCGCTATGGCTCCGGTTGCACCAGCGGGCACGGCGTGTGTGGGCTCGCGCAGCGCTCGCCGCGTTCACTGGCCGCGACGCTCGTCTTCATGGCGGCGGGGTTCGCCGTCGTGTACGCCGCGCGGCATCTGTTCGGTGCATGAAGCGGGACGGCCACGCATGAACGCATTCTTTTCGCTCGTCGCCGGCCTGGTGTTCGGATTGGGCCTGATCGTTTCGCGGATGGTCGATCCCGCGAAGGTGCTCGGTTTCCTCGATCTCGCGGGCCGTTGGGACCCGTCGCTCGCGCTCGTCATGGGTGGCGCCGCGACGGTCGGCCTGGCCGGGTTCGCGATTGCGCAACGGCGCGCGCGAACGCTGCTCGGGCAGCCCATGCGCCTGCCCGTGACGCGCCGCGTCGACGTGCGCCTTGTCGCGGGCAGCGCGGCGTTCGGTGTCGGCTGGGGGCTCGTGGGTTTCTGTCCCGGCCCCGCGATCACCGCCGCGGGCGCCGGCGATCCGAAGGCGATCGTCTTCGTGCTGGCGATGCTCGCAGGAATGGGTCTGTACGAATTCCTGGAGCGTCGCCGTCTCGCGCCCGAAGCGACGCTGGCGCGGTGAGCGTGTTGACGCAGCCGTAGGCCCGCGGCATCGCCGCGCGTCGGCGACCGCGCACGCGGACGTTCCTGCGCGCGCGAGCGGCGGCCTTGTCCTACGCCGTCACGCGCCGCGCCGCCGTCGCCGCGCGCGCTCGGCGTTCCTAGCATGGCGACATGCTTCCCCCGCTCCTCGACAACGTCCCGGGTTCCACCGCCGACAAGTGGCTGTGGGCGTTGCTCGGGTTCCTCGTCGTCGGGCAACTCGCCGCGATGTGGATGGTGTGCCAGCAGCAGGTCGACCAGGCCGAAGTGCGCGAGGCAGCGGTGCGGATCGAGCGGCTCGCGCTGCGCGACGAGTGCGCCCCGCGCGATGGCCGCGCGACCTGCCTGCCTCCGGGGGCTCGGGACAAGCGCTCGCGCGACATGAACGACGTCATGGCGGCCTTGCGCTGACCGACACGCGCGTTGTGGCGCAGGCGGACCGCGATCACTCCCGCTGTCCGACGCCACGCAGCAAACACGGCTGACTGGATCGCGGCCCGGCGCTTTTTAAATTCGATTGCACCCGCAGTCGAACCAAGCAGGAGCGCCCCGAATGAAGCAAGCCGTCGCGAACATGCCTGCCGCCACCCAGGCGGCGCTGCTTCCTTCGCTGGAACCGCGCGACCAAGCGCTGCTGGCCGACGAGGCGCGCTACTGCCCGTCGCAACTGCTGTGGGCTTTCGCGTTGCTCATGGCCGGCCATGCGCGCCCGGTCTGCACGGCGATGATGCTCGGCGATCGCGAATACGCGATGTGGCAGCTCGCGCGCGCGCACACGTTGCACGATGCGCAGCTGCGGGAAATCGCCGCGCGGCTGTTCGCATATTTCGACGATGAACGCGCCCGCGAGCCCGTGCGCGTCCGCGCCGCCTGAAGCCCGACCGTTACAAATCCGCGCTCGACGGCCCGTTTCGAGGTCGCGATACCACCCTTTTGTGAAGTATTTGGACTCCGGCACGTTACCGTTGTAAGTAGTTACAGCCGGTGATACGCTGGCCGGCTCGTGGTTTGAGCACCGGCGATCGCGCACCAGGGAGGGCGCACCGCCGGTTTCGGTCCTGCGGTATCGCACGGGGCGGGGAGCGCCCGAGGGGTTGAGGCCATGCCATTCCAGTTCACACGCACCCACGGTGACTTCTCGGCGAGCGGCACCGGCAGCGGCGATCCCGGCCGGTTGGGCATCGGCGATCTCGCGACCGTGCATGTCTCGGACCCGGACCTCTCGGACCTGTCGGGCGTCACGGTCCAATACAACTGGTGGGTCGGCAGCACGCTCGCGGGCCACGGCACGACGCTCGCGATCACGGCGCTCGACGCCGGGCTCGACGTCAAGGTGTCGATCTCGTTCACGCACCACGACTTCAGCGTCACGGGCAACGTCACGGTCACCGAACACGAACTCGGCGTGGTTCATTTCGGCGCGGCCGATTCGCTGCCGAATGCGAACGACGACACGGCGGAGCTGCCGGTGGGGACCGCGCA
Organism: Ramlibacter sp.; assembly: GCA_036561125.1. Lineage (GTDB taxonomy): Bacteria > Pseudomonadota > Gammaproteobacteria > Burkholderiales > Burkholderiaceae_C > Ramlibacter. Next base: position 2,274 of record DATBPW010000137.1, read on the forward strand.
CGCCGGGACCCACGGCAACGTGCTGCTCAACGACACGGACCCCAACGCCGATGCTCTGGCGGTCACGCACGTCGCGACCGGTTCGATCGGCGCTCCGCACGCGACGCAGTACGGCACCTTCGAGCTCGATGCCAACGGCGACTTCCAC
>DATBPW010000138.1:0-2892 GCA_036561125.1 Ramlibacter sp.
CGCGTGGTTCACCACGCCCGAGCAGATGGCGGCGCCGCCGCGCGTGCGCTGATCAGCGCGGCGCCGTGACGCCGCGCCGCGCCATCATGTCGGCGCTCATCGCCTTCAGGCGCTCGGCGCCGATGCCGGCACTCGCGTGCGGATACGCGGATTCCTCTTCGGCCTGCAGGTGGTCGGCGTACAGGTTCGCGAACGCGTCGAGCACGGCATCGTCGGTGTCGTTGAATCGCGTGCGCTGGCCGCTTTCGACTTCCTCGAGCAGGGAGCGCACGGCGACCCACTGCGCGGACATCTGCTGGTGGTCACGCTGCAGGCGCGCCACGAGGCGCACCAGCCCTTCGTCCTGCGTCCCCACCAGCACCGGGAACACATGCAGCTCCTCGTCGAGGTGGTGCTGCGGGGCGGCCTTGTCGAAGTAGCGCATGATGTCGCGCGTCGCCTGGCGCACCTGTTCGTCGGCGCCGCTCTCGCGCATGTGCGAGCGCAGCTTCTGCAGCAGCGCCAGCATGCGCTCGACGCGCTCGTGGCAGGCATGAAGCATCCCGAACGGCTCCTCGAAGCCCGGGCCGAGCGAGCCCGGCGGAGCGATCCCTGCGACGTGCGGCATGGTGCTTGTTCTTTCGTCGTTGCGTTTGCGGCCGCTTCATCCGGGGCGGCCGTCGGGCCGCGGGCGGCCGTACCACGCACCATACCGCAACGCCCACGCCGTGAGAACGCCTGCCCACGACGCGGCGGCGGCAAGCGTGAATTCCGGCGCAGCATCCAGCGGCGCGGCTGCCGCAATGCGAAGCAGCGTTGCGCCTTGCAGGAGCCAGAACAGGGTCCAGACGAAATTGTCGGCGACGAGGGCCCGCCCACTGTGTCCGCACGTCACGCGCGTGACCATCGCCACCATGAGCGAACCGAGGCAGCCCATCGTGAACGCGTGCAGGCCGGCGAGCGGCAGCCACTCGGCCCCGGTCCGAGCTTGCGCCAGATGCGATACGCCGGACAACGCCAGGCCGATGCCGAGCCAGCAGAAACCGATGTGCAGCATGGCCACGAGCCGCACCTTGAGGCTTTGCACCAGCCCCCACGCGACGCACAGCCACAGCGTGACGGCGCCGGCGCACAGCTCGACGGCGCCGCGCAGGGCGAACCACGCGGGCGCTTCCGTCGCGAGCTCGACCCACGCCGCGGCCGCTTCGAAGGCCACGACGCCGACGAGAACGTACAGCACCCAGAACGGCCGCCACGCGCGCACCATCGGCAAGGCACTCGACGTGAAGAACGGGATCATTCGATGTGCGACCGTCACGTACACCGCCGCGACGAAACCCCACAGCGCCGTGTGCACGAAGGTGCGCGCCAGGTCGCCGTTGTCCGCGAGCACGCCGGCCGCCACGCCTGCGATGCAAACGCAACCGACGACCAGCGCGACGCCGATGCACTTCGCATGGATGCGATCGGGCGCGGCGCTCGCTCGCACGAGGCGCCAGAAGCGCAGCGTGACCAGCGACAGGCCGGCGAACGCGGGCAGCAACGCCGCCGCCGCGGCGGTGGCGCTGAAATGCCCGGCGACCGGCCACACCAGCCAGCCTAGCGCCATCAGCAAGAGCGGCGTGCGCACGCGGCGCACGGTGGGCGCCTGGACCCCGAGCCATTTGGGCCCGGCCGTGAAGAGGAAGCCCGAGAAGAACAGCGGCATGAAGCCGAACGTCATCAGCGCCGAATGCACGACCGAGGGCGACAGGTCGTAGGGCAGCCCGATGCCCACCACGCGATCGAGCTGGATCGTGGCCCACCACAGGCCCGAGCCGCACAGGACGACCATCGCGAGGAAGAAGGCCAGGCGGTGCGGCGCGGCTTCGAGCCAGCGCCACGACCAGCCGCCGCCGGCGCCGCGCGCGGCGGAAGAAACGGCGACGGACTTCATCCGCAGGAACCCAGGTGGCCGCAGTTGGAGCACCAGTCGCAGCCGTCCTTGCGGATCATCGCGTGCGCGCCGCACTCCGGGCACTTGCGGCCCGCGATGACTTGCGGCGTCGTTGCCGCGGTTGCCTCGGGCGTTTCGAGCCGGGAGACCGGCTCGCCCTGGCGCCGCGCGATGATGTTCTGCACCGCGTAGGCGATCGCCGCGACTTCGGAGTCGTGCCACATCGGCACCTGCGTGCCGTCGGCTTTCGAATACGTGCCCAGGCGCACCGGGCCGCGGTCCCACGCGACCTTGCGCATGTCGGCGAGCGCGCGTTCGAGGAAGCCGCCGCGCGCGGCGAGCGAAAGCAGCCGCATGCTCGACGTGATCCACTGCTGCGATTCGCCGCTCTGGCCGACCGGCATGAAGAACTCGATCGCGCGCTCGCGACCGTCGGGCAGCGGCAGGAACGACACGACGAGGTACAGGTTCTTGCGGCCTTCCTGCGTCCAGTATTCGAGCTTCTCGACCACGGCGGGCAGCGTGCCTTGCGGGCGCTTGTCGACGACCGAGCGCATCGAGTCGACCGCGGCGCCGCGCGCCGCCTGCGCGCCTTCGGGCTCGCTCGCGCCGGCGGCGGGCACTTCGAGCACGGCGCCGAGGATCTCGTTCGGCCGGTAGGTCGCCAGGCCCTTCAGCTGCGCGAGCCATGCCTGGACGTACAGGTTCTTGAAATCGTCGTACGGGCAGTCCACCGGCACGTTCACGGTTTTCGAGATCGCCGTGTCGACGAAGGGCTGCACCGCTTCCATCATCGCGAGGTGGTCGGCCGAGCGCATTTCCAGCGCCGACACGAACGAAGCGGGCAGGTGCGAGGTGTCGCCGCCGAACGAGCGGTACACGCGCCACGCGTGGTCCTCGACGTCGTACTCGCTCATCGTGCCGTCGCCTTCGCGCTTCTTGCGCCGGTAGGTCCACGAGAACGCGGGCTCGATGCC
>DATBPW010000139.1:0-36632 GCA_036561125.1 Ramlibacter sp.
CTTGCTGCGGTCCTTGTAGTGCGGGTACATCTGTTCGAACAGCTGCAGGTTGTGGCGCCGGAAGCGCATCGCCTGGCGCCGGGCTTCGCCAGGCGCGAAGCCGAGGTTTTCGAGCACGGTGCGCCCGCTGCGCAGGCTCGATTCGAACAATTCGCGCTCGACGAGCACGACGTTGCGATCGCGCAGGCGGTTCCAGTGCGTCACGTCGCGGGCGCGCGCGACGAGCACGAGATGCGGGAAGTTCTCGCGCGCCAGGTCGACGATCGCCAGCGACTGGTCCACGTCGTCGACCGCGACCAGCAGCACCTTCGCGTCTTGAGCCCCGGCGGTGCGCAGCAGGTCCAGCCGCGTCGCGTCGCCGTAGAACACCTTGTAGCCGAAGGCCCGCGCGGCCTCGATCATGTCCGCGTCGTGGTCGAGCACGGTGGACGCGATGCCCTGCGCGGTGAGCAGGCGCCCGACGATCTGGCCGTAGCGCCCGAAGCCCGCGATGATCACCGGCGCGTGCTGCAGCTCATTGATCTCCTCGAGCTGCGGCGTGTTGCAGTTGGCCCAGCGCGGCAGCAGCCACTTGTCGATGGCGACGAGCAGCAGCGGCGACAGCAGCATCGACACCGCCACGGCGCCGATCAGCAGCGACGACGCTTGCGGCGACATCACGTCCAGCCCCGCCGCGGACTGGAACACGACGAACGCGAACTCGCCGCCCTGCGCGAGCAGCAGCGTGAACACGGGCCGCTCGAACACCGGGATCTGCATGCGGCGCGCCAGCGGATAGATCACCAGCGCCTTCGCCGCCATGAAGGCGATGACGATGCCGGCCATGAGCAACGGCGAGCGCGCGAGCACGCCGAAGTCGATGCTCATGCCGACGGCGATGAAGAACAGGCCGAGCAGCAGGCCCTTGAACGGCTCGATGTCGGTTTCGAGTTCGCGCCGGAATTCGCTTTCGGCGAGCAGCACGCCCGCGAGGAACGCGCCGAGCGCCATCGACAGCCCGGTGAGCTGGCACAGCGCCGCGATCGCCACGACGAGCAGCAGCGACGCGGCGGTGAAGATTTCCGGCGTGCGGCTGCGCGCGATCCAGCGCAGCAGCGGCCGCAGCGCGAGGCGTCCGCCGAGGACGATCACCGCCACCACGCCGACGATGCGTAGCGCCTCGAACCAGCGGTTGGTCGTGGCCGCATCGTGATCGGTCGCGCTTCCCAGCAGCGGCAGCAACGCGATGATGGGGATGGCGGCGACGTCCTGGAACAGCAGGATCGAAAAGCCCGCCTGGCCGCTCGACGTGGGCAACAGGTTGCGTTCGCCCATCACCTGCAGCGCAATGGCGGTCGACGACAACGCGAGGCCGAGCGCCGCGATGGTCGCGACACGCCACGGCACGCCGGCCGCAATGGCGACGACACCGATCAGCGCGGCGCAGGCGAGCACCTGCACGCTGCCCCAGCCGAAGATCGGCCGGCGCATGCTCCACAGCCGCCGCGGTTCGAGCTCCAGCCCGACCAGGAACAGCATCAGCACCACGCCGAATTCGGCGAAGTGCAGGATGTCGGGCGCGTTCGTGACGATGCGCAGGCCCCACGGGCCGATCGCGATGCCCGCGGCGAGGTAGCCGATGATCGAACCGAGGCCCGCCGCGCGCGCGAGCGGCACCGCGAACACCGCGGCGGCGAGGTAGACGAGGCTGCTGGTGAGCCAAGCCGGCAGGTGGTCGATCATGAGTTGGGCCTGTCGACGGGCGGCACTTCGCACGCCGGGCATTGCGGCAGGTCGGCGAGCTCGGGCCAATCGGGATAACTCGCGAGGCGCTCGCGGAACACCGCCACGTGCCGCCCGACTGCGTCTTCGCTCGCGCGGCGCGCGGCGTGCAGCACGAGCGGCGGCAGGAAACGCATGCCGCACAAGGCGGCCGTCTGCTCGTACGGCGGCATGAAGGCGTCGAAGAAGTAGCGGTTGTAGCCCTGCGGGTGGTACGACTCCTCGGGCCCACCGGTGGTGGCGACCAGCCACAGGTCGCGGCTTTGCAGGGCCGTGCCCTGGTGGCCGTACGCCCACCCATAGGCGAGCACTTCGTCGAACCAGAGTTTTTGCAGCGGCGGCATCGAGTACCACTGGATCGGGTGCAGCAGCACGATCAATTGCGCCGCCTGCGCGGCCTGCTGCTCGGCGGGCACGTCGATGTCGAAATCCGGGTACAGCGAATACAGGTCGCGCACGTCGGCGGAGGCGACGCCTTGCGCCGCCTCGAACAGCCGCCGGTTGACGCGCGACACGCGCCAGTCGGGGTGCGCGGCCAGCACGAGGACCGGCTTCGCTGGATCTTCCTTGGCTTGCTCAACCATTTCTGTACGATAGCGCGGAGGAGGTGCCCATCATGCCCGTCGTGGTCGTTGCGAATCCCAAAGGCGGCGTCGGCAAGTCGACGCTGGCCACCAACATCGCCGGTTACTTCGCGAGCAAGGGCCACACGGTCATGCTGGGCGACGCCGACCGCCAGCAATCGTCGCGATTGTGGCTGGGACTGCGGCCGGCCGCAGCCCGGACCATCACGGGGTGGGACGTCGGCGAAGACAGGCTCGCCAAGCCGCCCAGGGGCACGACGCACGTCGTGCTCGACACGCCGGCCGGCGTGCACGGCAAGGCGCTCAAGCAGGTGGTCGACCTGGCGGACAAGGTCGTCGTCCCGCTGCAGCCGAGCATCTTCGACATCTATGCGACGCGGCACTTCCTCGACGAGCTCGCCCTGTTGAAGAAGAGCGCGCACAAGCAGGTGGGCATCATCGGCATGCGCGTCGACCCGCGCACCATCTCCGCCGACAAGCTGCAGGAGTTCGTGGCCGGCCTGAAATTGCCGGTGATCGGCTACCTGCGCAGCACGCAGAACTACATCCACCTCGCCGCGCGCGGGCTCACGCTGTTCGACGTCGCGCCGGGCCGCGTCGAGCGCGACCTCGAGCAGTGGAAGGACATCTGCCGCTGGCTGGACAACTGAAACCAGGGCAGCGGTAAAGTCCGCGCATGAAGCGCACATTCGAGAAGCTCTCCGACCTCGCCGCGCTCGTGGGCGAGGAAGTCGCGGTGAGCGACTGGCTCACGGTGACGCAGGAGCAGGTGAACCTGTTCGCGCAGGCCACCGGCGACCACCAGTGGATCCACATCGACGTCGAGCGCGCGAAGAAGGGGCCGTTCGGCGCGCCGATCGCGCACGGCTTCCTCACGCTGTCGCTGCTGCCCAAGCTGCTCGAAAGCTCGATCGACGTGCGCGAGACGCGCATGGGCGTCAACTACGGGTTGAACAAGGTGCGCTTCACCGCGCCGGTGCCGGTGGGCAGCCGCCTGCGCGCCCGCACGAAGCTGCTGGCCGCGGACGCGATCGAAAACGGCGGGTTCCAGTTCACGTGGAACGTGACGATCGAGCGCGAGGGCGGCGACAAGCCCGCCTGCGTGGCGGAATCTATTTCCCGCCGTTATCCCTGAACTGGTTCTGGCGCCACGCCTCGAACACCGTCACCGCGACCGCGTTTGACAGATTCAGGCTGCGCTGGCCGGCGCGCATCGGCAGCTTCAGTCGCTGCTCCGGCGGGAACGATTCGCGCAGCTGCGGCGCGAGGCCGCTCGTCTCCGAGCCGAACACCAGCCAGTCGCCGGGCGCGAACGGCGTGTCGTGCACGAGTTGCGTGCCGCGCGTGGTCAGCGCGAACATGCGCGTGCGGTCGGGCTGCATCGATTCGAGGAGCGCGTCCCAGCTCGCGTGGCGGCGCACGTCGGCGTACTCGTGGTAGTCGAGCCCGGCGCGCTTCATCAGCTTGTCCTCCATCGAAAAACCGAGCGGCTCGACCAGGTGCAGCGCGCATCCGGTGTTGGCCGCGAGCCGGATCACGTTGCCGGTGTTGGGCGGGATCTCGGGCTGGACCAGGACGATGTTGAACATTCAGTCGTGCCCCGGTTCGTCGGTGCGCGCGAAGACGATGGCCGTGACGTTCGCGGCGCCGCCTTCGCGCAGCACATGAGCGGCCGCGTGGATCGACGCGCCGCTGGTCATCACGTCGTCGACCAGCACGACGCTCTTGCCGCGCACTGCGTCAGGCCGCAGCGGATCGAGGGCGAACGCACCTTTCACGTTGGCGACGCGCGCCTTGCGGTCGAGCGCCAACTGCGCGGGCGTGTGCCGGATGCGCAGCAGCAGCGTCGCGTCGGTGCGCTTGGGCGCCAGCTGCTTCGCCAGTTCGAACGCCTGGTTGAAGCCACGCTCGGCCAGCCGCTCGCGCGCGAGCGGCATCGGCAGCACGAGGTCGGCCTGGTCCAGGGCCGGCTCGACCCACGGCGCGCTGCGCATCAGCGTGGCGAACACGCGCGACCAGCCGGCCTGCCCGTGGAATTTGTACTGCGTGACCAGGTCCGACCAGGGATAGCCATAGGTCACTGCCGCATGGCAGGCATCGACCGGCGGCGGCTGCGCAAGGCAGCGCCCGCACTGCGTGATGCCCGGCGGCACCGGCAGCGCGCAACGCACGCAGCGCGAACGCGGCTGCGCGAAGCGAGCGACACAGGCTTCGCACAACGGCTGCGCCGGCCACGCGCGGCACACGGCGCACTGGCCGGGCAGCGTGCTTTCGACTCCCTGCATCAGCCGCTGGAACATGGCCGGTCAATATACTCGGCGCGCGATGGCCGATGCGCGACCTCCTTCGATCGACCCGGCGGCTGCGGCGCGCTGGCGGCATGCCGCGCCGGCGCGGTCGCCGTGGCTGCACGAGGAAGTGGGGCGGCGCATGGCCGAGCGGCTCGAATGGATCCGCATCGCGCCGGCGACCTGGGCCGACTGGGAGCCGGTGCGCGGCGGCCTCGAGGCGCATCGCCTGGTTGCCGCTCGCTATCCGCGAGCGCAGTGCTGGGTGGTCGAGCACGCCCCGAAACACGTCGCAGCCGCGCGACGCGAACTCGCGCGGCCGTGGTGGCGCCTGGGGGCGGCCGCCGTGCACTTCGATGCGGTCCCTGCTGCCGGCGTGCAGATGCTGTGGGCGAACATGGCGCTTCACATGGCGGCCGATCCGCAGACATTGATCGCCGCGTGGCACCGAACGCTCGCGGTCGACGGCTTCCTGATGTTCTCGTGCTTCGGCCCAGACACTCTGCGCGAGTTGCGCGCGCTGTATGCGCGCCTCGGCTGGCCGCCGCCCGCGCACGAATTCACCGACATGCACGACTGGGGTGACATGCTCGTGCATGCGGGCTTCGCCGAACCGGTGATGGACATGGAGCGCGTCACGCTCACCTGGGAGAGCCCCGGGCGCATGCTGGGCGAACTGCGCGAGCTCGGGGCGAACCTGAATCGCGCGCGATTCACGGGGCTGCGCGGCCGCGCGTGGCGACGCCAGCTCGACGCGCACCTGGACGGCTTGCGCGGCGCCGACGGCCGCCTGGCCCTCACGTTCGAGATCGTCTACGGCCATGCGATCAAGCCGCTGCCGCGCGTGCGCGTGGCCGGCGAAAGCGCGGTTTCCGTGCAGGACCTGCAAACGATGTTGCGGGGCGGCCGCAAGCCGGGCTGAGCCTGCTTCGGGGCCGCTACAATGCTCCGTTGATTTTCGTCAAAAAAGTTCGTGATGCCCGTGCCGAAACCAGTGTTTCGTTTCGCCACCGTCCAGGGCCAGGCCATCTACTGGTTCCTGAAGCGCAACTGCTCGGTCACGCCGCAGCAGTTGGGCTGGCTCTATGCGTCGCTGTGCGTCGTGTCGCTGGGAATCGCCGGCGCGTTCTGGGCGGTGGGCGCGGTGCTGGTGCTGCCGTTCGCGTGGCTCGAACTGGCCGCGGTGGGCCTGGCGTTCCTCGTGTACGCGCGGCATGCGAGCGACGGGGAGCGCATCTCGATCAAGGGGCGGCAGCTGGTCGTCGAGCTGGAGAATGCCGGCCAGCTGCAGCGCGCCGAATTCAACCGGGATTGGGTGAGGGTGGAGCCGGTCGCCGACGACCGCTCGCTCATCCAGCTGTCGGGGCAGGGCCGGCAAGTCAACGTGGGGCGCTTCGTGCGCCCCGAATTGCGCCCGGCGCTCGCGCAGGAGATCCGAAGGGCACTGCGCGAAGCGTGAGGGGAAGACGGCGGCGGCCTTCAGGGGCGGCCGCGGCAAGAGACAAGAATCGAAAGCCAACCGAAAACACCATGAAGAGCATTTCCACCAAGCTGGCCTGGCTGCTGCCCGCAGCGGGCTTCGTGCCCGCGGCACATGCCGTCAATTCGCTGCCCGGCGGCCCTGGCGTGCTGCAGCTCAACCTGCACGACGCGGTCACGCGCATCGCCGTCGAGCAGGGCTGGCTGCACTGGTTCATGCTGATCACGTGCTTCGTGATCTTCCTGATGGTGTTCTCGGTGATGTTCTATTCGATCTGGAAGCACCGCAAGTCGGTGGGCCACGCGCCCGCGAGCTTCCACGAATCGGTGACGGTCGAAGTGATCTGGACCATCATCCCGTTCCTGATCGTGATCGGGATGGCGCTGCCCGCGACGAAGGTGCTGGTCGCCTCGAAGGACACGAGCAACTCCGACGTGACGATCAAGGCCACCGGCTACCAGTGGAAGTGGGGCTACGACTACCTCACGGGCGAAGGCCAGGGCATCTCGTTCCTGTCCACGCTCGATCCCACGATGCGCGAGATGTCCAACGAAGGCGCCAAGGGCGACATCCCGGACGATTACCTGCTGCGCGTGGACAACCCGCTGGTCGTGCCGGTCAACAAGAAGATCCGCATCATCACCACCGCCAACGACGTGATCCACTCGTGGGGCGTGCCCTCGTTCGGCGTGAAGCAGGACGCGATCCCCGGCTTCGTGCGCGACACCTGGTTCCGCAGCGAGAAGACCGGCGACTTCTACGGCCAGTGCTATGAGCTGTGCGGCAAGGAACACGCCTACATGCCGATCCACGTGAAGGTGCTGTCCGCGGCCGACTACACCGCATGGGTGGGCGACCAGCAAAAGAAGATGGCCGCCAAGGCCGACGACCCGAAGAAGGTGTGGACGCTGGCCGACCTGGAGGCGCGCGGCGAAAAGGTCTACGGCGGCACGTGCGCCGCGTGCCACCAGCCCAACGGCAAGGGCGCCGGCCCGATCCTGCCGCTGGACGGTTCGCCGATCGTCAACGACGCGGACAAGGACAAGCAGATCCAGGTGGTGCTCAACGGCCGCAACGGCATGCCGTCGTGGAAGGCGTCGCTGTCGTCCACCGACATCGCGGCCGTCATCACCTTCACGAAGAATCACTGGTCCAACCACACGGGGCAGGTCGTCCAGCCGGCCGACGTGGTGGCGCAAGGCGGCAAGTAAGCCGCGGCTCAACGAATCGACAGGAACGAGGTCCAACACCATGAGCGCAGTTCTCCCGCAAGGCGCCGCCGATCACTCGCACGACGAGCACCACCATGCGCCCACCGGCTGGCGCCGCTGGGTCTATGCCACGAACCACAAGGACATCGGCACGCTGTACCTGCTGTTCGCCTTCACGATGCTGATGATCGGCGGGCTGCTCGCCATGATGATCCGCGCCGAGCTGTTCGAGCCCGGCCTGCAGTTCGTGAACCCCGAGCTGTTCAACCAGCTCACCACGATGCACGGGCTGATCATGGTCTTCGGCGCGATCATGCCGGCCTTCGTGGGCTTCGCGAACTGGATGGTGCCGCTGCAGATCGGCGCGCCCGACATGGCGTTCGCGCGCATGAACAACTTCAGCTTCTGGCTGGTGATCCCCGCGGCGATCATGCTGGTCGCGTCGTTCTTCGTGCCCGGCGGCGCACCCGCCGCGGGCTGGACGATCTACGCGCCGCTCACGCTGCAGATGGGTCCGTCGATGGACATGGCCATCTTCGCGCTGCACATCCTCGGCGCGAGCTCGATCATGGGCTCGATCAACATCATCGTCACCATCCTGAACATGCGCGCCCCCGGCATGACGCTGATGAAGATGCCGCTGTTCTGCTGGACGTGGCTGATCACCGCCTACCTGCTGATCGCCGTGATGCCCGTGCTGGCCGGCGCGATCACGATGACGCTGACCGACCGCCACTTCGGCACGACGTTCTTCAACCCCGCCGGCGGCGGCGACCCGGTGATGTTCCAGCACATCTTCTGGTTCTTCGGCCACCCCGAGGTCTACATCATGATCCTGCCGGCCTTCGGCATCATCAGCCAGGTCGTGCCGGCGTTCTCGCGCAAGAAGCTGTTCGGCTACGCCTCGATGGTGTACGCCACCAGCTCGATCGCGATCCTGTCGTTCATCGTGTGGGCGCACCACATGTTCACCACCGGCATGCCGGTGACGGGCCAGCTGTTCTTCATGTACGCGACGATGCTGATCGCGGTGCCGACGGCCGTGAAGATCTTCAACTGGATCGCGACGATGTGGCAGGGCTCGATGACGTTCGAGACGCCGATGCTGTGGGCCGTGGGCTTCATCTTCGTGTTCACGATGGGCGGCTTCACGGGCCTGATCCTCGCGATGGCGCCGATCGACCTGCTGCTGCAGGACACGTATTACGTCGTCGCGCACTTCCACTACGTGCTCGTCGCCGGTTCGCTGTTCGCGATGTTCGCCGGCTTCTACTACTGGTCGCCGAAGTGGACGGGCGTCATGTACAACGAGCGCAACGGCAAGATCCACTTCTGGAGCTCGCTGATCTCGTTCAACCTGACGTTCTTCCCGATGCACTTCCTCGGGTTGGCCGGCATGCCGCGCCGCACCGCCGACTACCCGGCGCAGTTCGCGGACTTCAACATGATCGCGTCGATCGGCGGCTTCTGGTTCGGCTTGTCGCAGGTGTACTTCCTGTTCTTCGTGCTGCTGCCCGTGCTGCGCGGCAAGGGCCAGGTGGCGCCGCAGCGCCCGTGGAACGACGCTGACGGCAAGGGCGCGGAAGGCCTCGAGTGGGAAGTGCCGTCGCCGGCACCGTTCCACACGTTCGAGACGCCCCCGCGCCTGAACGCGGCGGCGACGAAGATCATCGACGCACCGGCCGCGCATTGACCGTGCTGCACGAGCATTTCATGACGCCGGAAGAGCGCAAGAAGTCGAACGTGCGGCTGGCGCTGGTGCTGGCGTCGGTCGCGGCCGTGTTCTTCATCGGCTTCATGGTCAAGATGGCCCTGTTCGGCCACTGAAGGGACCCAATGGCAAAGGGCCAGAACGCGAAGATGCTGGGCAAGCTGGCCGTGGTCGCGGCCGGCATGTTCCTCTTCGGCTATGCGCTGGTGCCGCTGTACAAGCACATCTGCGAAGTCACGGGCATCAACGTGCTCGCGGTCGGCGAAACCGAAGTGCCGGGCTCGTCGCGGGCCGCGCCGAACACGCAGATCGACAAGACGCGCACGATCACGGTCGAGTTCGACGCGAACGCGCACGGGCCGTGGTCGTTCAAGCCCGCCCTGAATTCGCTGAAGGTGCACCCCGGCGAACTCGCAACCGTGATGTACCAGTTCCGCAACGAGCAGAACCGCCGCATGACGGCGCAGGCGATCCCCAGCTACGCGCCGCGCGAGGCGGGCCCGCATTTCAACAAGGTCGAGTGCTTCTGCTTCAGGCAGTACACGCTCGACCCCGGCGAATCGAAGCAGTGGCCGGTGTCGTTCGTCATCGACCCGAAGCTGTCGAAGGACGTCACGACGATCACGTTGTCGTACACCTTCTTCGAGGTGGGCAGCCCGGTGCCGCCCGCGCCGGACTCGCAGGCCGCCGCGCCGGGGGCGGGCCATGCGTCATGAATTTCCTGCAGACCGTCAAGGCCGTGCTGTGGTCCTTCCTCGGGATCCGCAAGCGCAGCGACTTGGAGCGGGACCTGGGCGGGCGCCTGAACCCGTTCGCGGTGATCGTGGTGGCCTTCGTGCTGGTCGCCGTGTTCGTGGCGGGATTGATCACGCTGGTGCACTTCGTGGCCGCGAAGTGAACGGCTAGTGGAACAGACAGAACAAAGGAACGGAGAAGCGAAATGAGTTCGAACGCCAGCGGTGCAGCGCCGTATTACTTCGTGCCCCACCCCTCGCGGCATCCCGCGACGGCGGCAATGGGCCTGCTGATCATCATCGCCAGTGCTGCCGCATGGATCAACGGCACCGAGTGGGCCCGGTGGACGACGCTGGTCGGCCTGCTGTGGCTGTTCGCGGTGCTGTTCCAGTGGTTCCGCGACGCGATCGGCGAGAGCGAAGCGGGCAGCTACGGCCACAAGGTGGACATCTCCTACCGCTGGAGCATGAGCTGGTTCATCTTCTCCGAGGTGATGTTCTTCGGCGCGTTCTTCACCGCGCTGTGGTGGATGCGCGCGCACTCGATCCCGTCGCTCGGCGGTGTCGACAACGCCCTGCTGTGGCCCGACTTCAAGGCCGTGTGGCCGTCGGCGTCGCCCGGCGCGACGGCGTCGCCCGCCGACATCATCGAGCCGTTCCAGACGATGACGCCGTTCTGGCTGCCGACGATCAACACGGCGCTGCTGCTGTCGTCCGGCGTGACCGTCACCATCGCGCACCACCTGCTGCGCGAAGGCAAGCGCGGCCCGACGATCCTGTTCATGTGGTTCACGGTGCTGCTGGGCGCGACTTTCGTCTGCGTGCAGGCCTACGAATATCACCACGCGTACACCGAGCTGAACCTCAAGCTCAGCTCCGGTGCGTACGGCTCCACTTTCTTCATGCTCACGGGCTTCCACGGCTTCCACGTGCTGGTCGGCATGCTGATGCTGCTGTTCATCACGCTGCGCCTCATGAAGGGCCACTTCACGCCCGAGCGGCACTTCGGCTTCGAAGGCGCGGCGTGGTACTGGCACTTCGTCGACGTGGTGTGGCTGGGCCTGTACACGTTCGTGTACTGGCTGTGACGGCGCGCGCGACCGAAGCGAACAAGGGCCGCACCAGCGGCCCTTTTACTTGGCGAGCGGAATGCCCGTGGGCTGGATGTACCCGAGCTTCCAGGACACGAGCAGGCAGATGAACAGCAGCACCGACAAGCCGATGCGAAACGCCAGCGCGCGCGCCATGCGGTCGCCGCGGGCCTTGTCGTCCTTGACGTCCTTGCCGCCGCGCATCATGAAGAACAGCGCCGAGCCCAGGCTGGCGACGATGGCAACGAACGCGAGCGCGACGATCAGTTTCAGCATCGTCCCGATTATCCCGTGAGCGCGCAAAGCCGGCTTCGCTTCTTCGTCGTGACGCTCGCCGCGCTGGCGGGTATCGCCGTGACTTTCTCGCTGGGCTGGTGGCAACTCGGTCGCGGCCGGGCGCGCGACGCGCTGCAGGCGCAGATCGACGCGCGCGGGAAAATGCCGGCGGTCTCGCAGTTGTCCCTGCTCACCGCGCATCCCGAGGCCTCCTTGCACCTGCCCGTCGTGCTCCGCGGGACCTGGGATGCGGCCCACACCGTGTACCTCGACAACCGACAGATGCGCGGCGTGCCCGGCTTCTATGTCGTGACGCCAATGGTGCTCGACGGCATTCCCGGTGCAGTGCTCGTGCAGCGCGGGTGGATTCCGCTCAACTATGAGCGGCGCGACAAGCTCGCGCCGGTGCAGACGCCCGGCGGCGTGGTCGAAGTGCAGGGCCGCATTGCCCCGCCACCGGCGAAGCTCTTCGAGTTCCGGCAAGCCGAGTCCGGCCCGATCCGGCAAAATCTCGACATCGCGGCATTCGCGGCCGAGACGCACTTGCCGCTCGCGAGCGTCTCCGTGCAGCAGACGCAGCCGGCTGCTTCGGAAGGCCTGCTGCGGGACTGGCCCCGGCCGGGCAGCGGCAGCGAAAGGAATTACGGCTACGCCTTCCAGTGGTGGGCCATGAGCACGGCCATCGCGATCCTCTATGTCTGGTTCCAGTTCATCGCCCCTCGCAGAAAGCCACGGCATGCTCGATGAGCCGCTGGGGCTGACGGTCCACTCGCTGCCTTCGCCGCAGCAGTCGGCGCAGGCCGACAGCGGCCGGACCAGGGCCGGGCGCATCAAGATGCTGCTCGTGCTTGCGGTGTGCGCGGCGCCGGTGATCGCGTCGTACTTCACCTATTACGTCGTGCACCCCCAGTCGCCGAAAAGTTTCGGCACGCTGGTCCAGCCGCAGCGTCCCCTGCCCGACGTGAGCGCGACGGCGCTCGATGGCAAGCGGGTGCCGCTGCGCAGCCTCAAGGGCCAGTGGCTGCTCGTGAGTGTCGCGGGCGGCGCATGCGACACGGGATGCGAGCGCAACCTGTATTTGCAGCGGCAATTGCGCGAATCGTTCGGCAAGGACAGGGATCGCGTCGACTGGGTCTGGCTCGTGGACGACAACTCACCGGTACGCCCGCAGCTGCAGCCCGCGCTGGCCGGAGCGACGGTGCTGCGCGTCGACGCGGCGCAGCTCGCGCAGTGGCTCGCGCCCGAGCCCGGCCATGCGCTGCACGACCACATCTACGTCGTCGACCCGATGGGCAACTGGATGATGCGCTTCCCGCAGGCGGACCGGCGCGCGCTCGATACCGTTGCGGCGAAGAACATGAAGCGCGACCTCGACCGCCTGTTGCGCGCGTCGGCGTCGTGGGACCTGCCGGGGCGTTGAAGCGATGCAGCAGTCCACGCTCTTCGACCTGTCGCCGGCCGTGCACGTGATGTTCATGGGCATCGCGGTCGCGCTCGGGCCGCTCGCCTGGGCCTGGTCGCGCACGTTGCAGGGCGGCGCCGCGCGCCGGCTGCAGGCACTCACGATGCTCACGCTTTTCCTCACGTTCGACCTCGTGCTGTTCGGCGCGTTCACGCGCCTGACCGATTCCGGGCTGGGCTGCCCCGACTGGCCCGGGTGCTACGGCCATGCCAGCCCCATCGGTGCGGCGGCGCAAATCGGTGCGGCGCAGGCGCAGATGCCCACGGGTCCGGTCACGCATGCGAAGGCGTGGATCGAGATGATCCATCGTTACCTCGCGACCGGCGTCGGTGTGCTGATCGTGACGCTGCTGGTCGCCACATGGTCCGAGCGCAAGCGCGGCGCGGCGGTCAGCCCTTGGTGGCCCGCCGTCACGCTCGCTTGGGTCTGCGTGCAGGGCGCTTTCGGCGCGTTCACCGTAACGCTCAAGCTGCTTCCGGCCGTCGTCACGCTGCACCTGCTCGGCGCGCTCGTGCTGCTCGCGCTGCTCGTGCGGCAGGGCGTCGCGTATGTGCATTCGCAAAGCGGCCGCGGCCGGGTGGAGATTCCGGGTGCGCTGCGTACGTCACTGCTGGCGACGCTTGCTCTGTTGTGGCTGCAGGTGGCCCTCGGCGGCTGGGTCAGCACGAACTACGCGGTGCTCGCCTGCAGGACGTTCCCCACGTGCCAGGGTTCGTGGTGGCCTTCGATGAACTTTGCGCAGGCTTTCGAGCTGTGGCGTCCTCTCGGGATGACGGGCGCCGGCGAGCCGATCGACTTCGCCGCGCTGACCGCGATTCATTACACGCACCGCCTCGTCGCTTATGCGGTGTTCGCGGCCGTCGCACTGCTCACATGGCAGTTGCTGCGCGCCGGTGTGTTGCGAAGGCAGGCGCGCTGGTTGGCCGCGTTGGCCTTGCTGCAGTTCGCGACGGGGCTGTCCAACGTCGTCCTCGGCTGGCCGCTGGTCGCGGCCGTGATGCACACCGGCGGCGCCGCGGCGCTCGTCGCCGTGCTGACATGGGCCGCGTGCGAGAGCCGCGCGGCACAGACTGTGGACGCAGTCGCGCACGTGCGCGAGGTTTCGGCATGAGCGCCGCCCGCCCCCAGCCAGTCGCCGCGCCCTGGTCGTCGCGCTTCTCGCAGTTCTACGCGCTGACGAAACCGCGCGTCGTGCAGCTCATCGTCTTTTGCGCATTGATCGGCATGGTGCTGGCCGTTCCCGGCGTGCCGACGCTGGCCGACCTGCGGCTGATGGTCGTCGGCTGCGTCGGGGTCTGGCTCGTCGCCGGCGCGGCCGCAGTCTTCAACTGCCTCGTCGAGAAAAGCATCGACGCGAAGATGCGCCGCACCGCCTGGCGGCCCACGGCCAAGGGCGAGCTGGGCGATTGGCAAACACTCGGTTTCGCCGCGATCCTGTGCGCGATCGGCTCGTGGGTGCTGTACGCGTACGTCAATCCGCTGACGATGTGGCTCACGTTCGCGACGTTCGTGGGCTACGCGGTGGTCTACACGGTGATCCTCAAGCCACTGACGCCGCAGAACATCGTGATCGGCGGTGCGTCGGGGGCGATGCCGCCCGTGCTTGGCTGGGCCGCGATGCGCGGCGACGTCGGGCCCGAGGCGCTGATCCTGTTCCTGATCATCTTCCTGTGGACGCCGCCGCACTTCTGGGCACTCGCGCTCTATCGCGTGGAGGATTACCGCAAGTCGGGGCTGCCGATGCTGCCTGTCACGCACGGGAATGAATTCACGCGATTGCAGGTATTGCTCTATACGCTGGTCCTGTTCGCCGCCTGCCTGATGCCGTTCGCGTATGGAATGAGTTCGTGGTTCTACCTTGCCGCCGCGGTCGCGCTGAGCGCCGGGTTCGTGTCGTACGCGTGGCGGCTGTGGCGCGAGTATTCGGATGCGCTCGCGCGCAGGACCTTCCGCTTTTCGCTGATCCACCTGAGCCTGCTGTTCGCGGCGCTGCTGGTGGACCACTACCTGCCCTGACCCCATGAAACGCCGCCACCTCCTCACGCTCGCCGCCGCACCGCTGCTGGTCGCGGCGTGCTCCGAATCGAAACCCAAGTTCAACGCGATCGACCTCACCGGGGCCGACTACGCGAAGGACTTCCACCTGCCCGACACCGACGGCAGGATGCGCAGCCTCGCCGACTTCAAGGGCAAGGTGGTCGCGCTGTTCTTCGGCTACACGCAGTGCCCCGACGTGTGCCCGACGACGATGACGGAACTCGCGCAAGCCAGGCAGAAGCTCGGCGCGGACGGCGACAAGCTGCAGGTGCTGTTCATCACCGTCGACCCCGAGCGCGATACGCCGAAGGTGCTCAAGGCCTACATGGGCAACTTCGACCCGAGTTTCATCGGGCTCGTGCCGACGGCGGCGCAGCTCGAGCAGGTCGCGAAGGACTTCAAGGTCTATTACAAGAAGGTCGACGGCCCGACGCCCACGAGCTACACGATGGACCACTCGGCAGCGACCTACATCTACGACCCGGAAGGCCGGCTGCGCCTGTATGCGCGTTACGGCAACGGGCCGCAGGTGCTGGTCTCCGACATCGAAAAGCTGCTGCACGCGTAGCTGCGATGGAGCAGGCCGCCCCGCGCAAGGGCGCACACCGCATCGAGCTGATCCCGCCCGAGGTGCTCGACGCGCTGAACGAGGGACTGATTCCCACGGCCAACCTCAATGAGTTCCTGGCCCTGGACGTGGCACGGTTCGCGGCGAATGTCGCGCGCCACATCGGCGTCGACCCGCGGCACGAGCGCCTTGCCGACACGCTGGCGATGATGGGCGCGTTCAGCAAGGTCAAGCGGCACGAGCATGTGGCACGCGCCTTCTACGACATTGTCGAAACGCGCGCCGACCGCGACGCGGTCGCGCACGCGCTCGCGACGCACCCGAGCGACATCGCGCGCTCCTGGGCCGCGCAGTGGGTGATGTTCGCGCGCATGCCGCTCGCGCGGAAGCTCGGCGCGCTGCGACGATTCGCGGCCGATTCGCATTTCGGCGTGCGCGAAATGGCGTGGATGGCGGTGCGCGACGAGGTTGCCGGTGACGTCGAAGCCGCGGTGGCGCTGCTCATGCCTTGGGTCTTCGATGAGGACGCGAACGTGCGGCGCTTCGCGTGCGAGCTCACACGCCCGCGCGGCGTGTGGTGCGCGCAGATCGGTGAACTCAAGCGCGAGCCGTGGCGGGCGCTGCCCCTCATCGAGCCGCTGCGCAGCGACCCGAGCCGTTACGTGCAGAACTCGGTCGCGAACTGGCTCAACGACGCGAGCAAGACGCAGCCCGAATGGGTCGAGAAAGTCTGCTCGCGCTGGGAGCGCGGATCGCGCACGCCCGAGACGCGCTACATCGTGCGGCGCGCGCGCCGGTCGCTGGTGAACCTCAACGCGTCGTGATCCCGCGCATCTGGATGATGCCGCCGAGCAGCGCGGTGTCCTGCTTCATGCGGTTCGCGAGCCCCTCGGGCGACGTGCCCGCGACCTGCCAACCCTGGATGAACAGCTGCTGGCGCACCTCGGGCCGGCGCGCGATCTCCGCGATCAACGTCGACAGCCGGTTGACGATCGGCTTGGGCATCGACGCGGGGCCTGCCGCCGCCGTCCAGATCTCCAGTTCGAAGCCGCGCGTCACGCCTTGCTCGTCCAGGCTCGGGTACTCCGGCACCAGCGGGCTGCGCCCGTGCGACGTGACGCCGATGGCCTTGAGCTTGCCCGCGCGGATGCTTTGCGACGCGAGTCCCGGGGGCAGCAGCGCCAGCTGGATCTGGCCGGCGATCATCGCGGTGATCACCTGCGGGTTGCCGGGATAGGGCACGTGCACCGGGTCGATCTGCGTCTTCGTCTTGAGCAGCTCCATGCCGATGTGGCCGACGGTGCCCACGCCGGGCGAGCCGTAGCTCCACTTGTTGCCGGCATTGCGCGCCGCGAGGAAAAACTCCTGCGCGGTGTGGCCCGGCGTGCTGTTCGAGGCCGTGAGCAGCAGCGGCGCCGTGCCGATCAGCGAGATCGGCGCGAGGTCCTTGGCGGGGTCGAACGGCGTCGCGGGGTTCAGCAGCTTCGCGATCGTCATGTTCCCGTTGATCATGATGCCGATCGTGTGGTTGTCCGTGGACCTGACGACCTGGTCCGTCGCGATGTTGCCCGCCGCGCCCGGATGGTTCTCCACCACGACCGGCTGGCCCAGCGCCTTCGACAGCGGGTCGGCGATGGTGCGGGCCACGAGGTCGGGCGTCGAGCCCGCGGGAAAGCCGACGAACAGGCGCACCGGCCGTGTCGGCCAGGCGGCCATGGATGCGGACTTCTGCGCCCACGCGATGGGCGTTGCGGAGGCGGCGGCAGCAGCGGCCAGGAGCGTGCGGCGTTGGAGCGTCATGGAAAAGCTTTCGTGCAAATGGATTGGCGTGAGCGCGAATCGTAGCAAGCCGCGCGGTCAGAAGTTCAGCGGGCGAATCACCTTCCTGGATTCGTGGTGGATCGCGTTCACGCCGTCCGTGACCCACCGAAGGCTGCCGTCGGCGTCGAGCTGGCGGTCCGGCAGCATCGCCGCGGCCACGTGGAACTTCAGCACGATCCCCGCCGGCAGGGCCTCGGAGTGGCGCAAGCCGCTGGCGACCAGCTGCTGCGCGCGGTTCGCGGCCTCCTGCGGCGTCGCCGGGCCTTCGAGCAGCACGGCGAACGCGTGGTCGCCGACGCGGGCGGCCATGTCGACGTCGGCGGCGACGTTGCGCAGCAGCGATGACGCCAGCACCAGCGCGCGCTCGGCCGTGTCGCGACCGTATTCGGCCATGATCGAGTCGTAGTTCGCGATCTTCGCGACGACCAGCGCGCACGCATGTTTCAGCGTCGTGCAACGCTGCAGCGCATCGTCCAGGCGCTGCAGGAACGTGCGCGTGTGCGCCAGGCCCGTGAGCGTGTCGCTGCGCGACAGCGCCGCGGCCCGCACGGCCGCTTCGCGCCGCCGGCTGCCGCGCAGGCTGATCGCGTAGAACAGCACCGGCATCTCCAGTGCGGCGCCCATGGACACACCGTAGCGCGTGAGCGGGCTCACCGGGATCAGCATGAAGCCGCGCAGGAGCGGGAACACCGCCATGACGAGGACCGGCAGGAAGCCGAGCGCGATCAGCCGCACGTGCGGATCGTCGCCGCGAACCCACACCACCACGATCAGCACCGCCACGATGAACAGCGACAGGCTCGCGAGCGCGACGACGAGCAGGAACGACAGGCGTGAAGCCAGCACGACGTCCAGCGCCACCGACGACAGCAGCGCCGCGATGCAGGCCCACACGATGAGGTCGAGCGCGCGCGAATAGCGCTGCGGCTCCGTCACCGTGCGCGCGAACCACAGCGCGGCCGCCGCGGAGATGCCCGGCAGGACGAAGGTTGCCATTTCGTTCCACTTCAACGCGCGGTCCCACACGTGCTCCGCGCCGACGCCGAGGTAGGCGAGTTGGCCCGCAGCCAGTGCGATGACGTAGATCGCGTAGATGGCGAAGTTGCGGTCGCGGAAGGCCAGCGCGTTGCCGATCGAGACGATGGCGATGAGCAGCGCGAGGCTGAAGTAGCCGCCCAGCAGGAACTGTTCCGTCTCGCGCGCGGAGAACAGCGTGGACTGGTCCTTGATCGTGAGCGGTGCCGCGAAGTCGACGCGTTCGTGCTCGATGCGCAGCCAGTAGTGGACCGGTTGCGGCGTGCGGCCTTCGAGCTCGAACGTGGGCAGGCGGCCGGGCAGCGGCCATTCGGAGACAGGCCGCGAGTCTCCGGCCTCCTGGACGATCCACCGGCCGCTCGGGTTCTGGTGGAACAACTGGGCGCGGTCGATGCCCGACGAGCCCAGCTCGAGGAACCAGCGCTGGTCGCCCGCATCGACCGCGTCGAACCGGATCCACAGCGCAGCGCCGTCGATGTTGTAGCTCGTGCCGGCTTCGCGCAGCTTCCACGGGATCGGGTAGCCCGCGTTCTCCAGGTCCACGGGTGTCGCGTGGCGCACGGGGTCGATCCAGAACAGCGCGCGCCGCGCCAGCGGAATGGCCTCGGGGTCGGAGCCCAGGACGATCGGCGCCGGCACGGGCACGCCGCGCGCTTCCTGAGCGTGTGCCGCGACTGCCAGCAGGCACGCGAGCATCAGCAGCGGCCACAACAGCGCGGCCAATGTTGTCCTGGGTTCCCTCACCCCGTCATTGTTGCAAAAGAAAAGGCCCGCCAGACAGGCGGGCCCGTTCGATCGCAGGGTTGTGCGCGTCACGCGTACGCGGCCAGCGCCTTCTTCATCTTCTTCATCGCGGCCGATTCGATCTGCCGGATGCGTTCCGCGCTGACGCCGTATTCGTCGGCCAGTTCGTGCAGCGTCATGCCGCCCGAGCCGTCATCGTTCACGCGCAGCCAGCGTTCTTCGACGATGCGGCGGCTGCGCGCATCGAGCGTCTCGAGCGCGGTAGCGATGCCGTCCGTCGCCATCACGTCCCGCTGGCGCGACTCGATCATCGCGGTCGGCTCGTGCGAAGCGTCGGCCAGGTAGGCGATCGGGCCGAACGCGTCTTCACCGTCGGCGGCGGGTGCGGGGTCGAGCACCACGTCGCCGCCCGACATGCGCTCTTCCATCTGCATGACTTCCTCGCGCTTGACGTTCAGCTGCTTCGCCATCACGTCGATCTGCGCCTCGGTGAGGGTGTCGCGGTGGGTCGGCGCGTCCGCGTCGTCCTTGAAGCCCTGCTTCATCGAGCGCAGGTTGAAGAACAGCTTGCGCTGCGCCTTGGTCGTCGCGACCTTCACCATGCGCCAGTTGCGCAGGATGTATTCGTGGATCTCGGCCTTGATCCAGTGCAGCGCGTAGCTCACCAGGCGCACACCCTGGTCGGGGTCGAAGCGCTTCACCGCCTTCATCAGGCCGATGTTGCCTTCCTGGATCAGGTCGGCGTGGGGCAGGCCGTAGCCGAGGTACTTGCGCGAGACGGAGACCACCAGGCGCAGGTGCGACAGCACGAGCTTCCCGGCCGCTTCGAGGTCGTTTTCGTTGCGCAGCTTGCGGGCGAACTCCTGCTCCTCTTCGGCCGTGAGCATCGGCAGGCGGTTGACCGCCGAGATGTATGCGTCCAGGTTGCCCAGGGAGGGAACCACCGCCCACGGGTTGGCGGGCGCCAGTGCCGTATTCGCGGGGGCTGCCAGGGAATGGGACATGCCAGAGACTCCTTTCATATATGGAGCGTATACCGCCCATATTAGCACTCTGTTAGACGGAGTGCTAAAGAGGAAGTTCAGTCCGGCAGACGGAAATCTGCGGCGGCCCGGAAGAGCTATTTGGGGCCGGTCGGAGCGATTTCCAGCCGTCGCCGGCCGAGGCTAGCCGCGGATGCCGAGCTTGCCGTAGAGCTTGGCGAGGACGAAAAGCGGCCCGACCCACAGGTATTGGAGGTCTTCGAAGAACGATGGTTTCCTGCCCTCGATCCTGTGGCCGACGAACTGCGCGACCCACGCAAGCACGAACACTAGGGCGGAGACCTGCAGCACGTACGAGCCGAGCGACTGGACGAGCGCGACGCCCAGCAGGGAAATGGCCGCCATCGACGCGAGGAACACCGGCGAGCCCAGCCGTGCGTAATACACCATGCTGGCGAGCAGGAAGGCGTACGCGACCAAGGGGTGCATCGCGTACATCAGGCCAACGAGGCTCACCATGATCAGCGGGATCGCCACGCAATGGATCGCGCTGTTGCGCGGGTTGCGGTGGCTTTCGCCGTAATGCGCGAGCAGCTGGTCCACGCGCCGCGAGTCGGTGGGCGCCGGTCCGTCCGTGGTCGTGCTCATGCGAACCTCCTTTTGGAAGAATGGTGCCATTGTCGCAAAGGAATCCGCCATGCCGGACGTCAATGGTCCTTTCAAAATCTCCGTCGTGACCACGACCGTCGGCTCCATGAAGGATGCCGATCGCCTGGCCCGCGCGATCATCGAGAAGGAGCTGGCCGCGTGCGTCCAAGTCGACGCAGTCGCGTCGTCCTTCTTCAAGTGGGAAGGAAAGTTGTGTGCCGAACCGGAAGTGAGGCTGACGATCAAGACCATTCCCATGCGGCTGGCCGGCCTCGAGGCGTTCTTCGAGGAAGCGCATCCCTACGAGCTGCCGCAGTTCGCCGTGACCGAAATGGGCACGTCGAAAGTCTACGGTTCGTGGGTGAGGGCGAACTGCGCGGGCGACTGCTAGCGCACGACCACGCGCGCGCCGTCCGGCGCGGCGCGGCATTCCCCGATCACTGCGGCGCTCGCGAAACCATGGGCGCGGAAGATATCCATCACGCCGCCGACTGCGCCCGCGGCGCACGATACGAGCAGCCCCCCGCTCGTCTGCGGATCGGACAGCAAGGCCTGGTCCACCGCAGCGAAGCCGTCGGGCAGCACGATCGACTGGCCATAGCCCGCCCAGTTGCGGCCCGATGCGCCGGTCACGAAGCCATCGCCCGCGAGCGCACGGACGCCGGCGAGCACGGGCACCTTCGCCCAATCGATCGCCACTTCGAGGTTCGCGCCGCGCGCGAGCTCGAGCGCATGCCCCGCAAGGCCGAAGCCCGTCACGTCAGTGAGCGCATGCACGCCGTCCAGGGCTGCGAGCTCCGGCCCGGGCGTGTTGAGTTTCGTCGTGGTCTCGATCATTCGCCGGTACCCGTCCCCATCGAGCTTTTCCTTCTTGAGCGCGGCCGAGAGGATGCCGACGCCCAGCGGCTTGCCGAGGACGAGCACGTCACCCGCGCGCGCATCGGCGTTGCGCTTGACGCGCCGCGGGTGCACGAGACCGAGCGCGACGAGCCCATAGATCGGCTCGACCGAGTCGATCGTGTGGCCGCCGGCGATCGGAATGCCCGCCGCGCGGCACACGGATTCGCCGCCTTCGAGGATGCGCCCGATCGTCTGCGTGGAAAGCACGCTGATCGGCATGCCGACGAGCGCGAGCGCCATGATCGGCTTGCCGCCCATCGCGTACACGTCCGAGATGGCGTTGGTCGCGGCGATGCGGCCGAAGTCGTACGCGTCGTCGACGATCGGCATGAAGAAGTCGGTGGTGGCGATCAGCGCCTGCTCGTCGTTGAGCTTGTACACGGCCGCGTCGTCGGCGGTCTCGATGCCGACAAGCAGTTCCGGCGGCATCGGCATGCGCGCGGTGCCCTTCAGGATCTCCGACAGCAAGCCGGGCGCGATCTTGCAGCCGCAACCGCCGCCGTGCGACAGCGACGTCAGGCGCGGCTCGGCGGCGAGCGGGTTCAGGGGGGCGTTCATGGACTTTCCTCGAGATGTCGGGCCAGGTCGAGCACGGCCCGGCGTTCGGTGTCGGGCGAGAAGAGCGGCGCGCGCAGATCGCATTGTGCGCGCAGCCGCGCCAGCAGGGACGTGGCAGGGTCATCGCTGCCCTGCGTGGCCCGGCAGACCTTGAGCAGGTGCGCCAGCGCCTTCGCGTCGCCGTGCGGGAAATAGCCTTCGTAGCCCGGGCCGAGCAGCCCGATGTTGCCGGAGATGCGCGATGCGAGCACCGGCGTGCCGCTGCAGACCGCTTCCATGATGGCGTGGGCGCCGCCTTCGATCGCGCTCGTGTGCACGAGCAGGTTCGCGCGCTGGATTTCGCGCAGTGTTTCCTCGTGCGGCAGCTCGCCAAGCCAGTGGTAGGACGGGCACTCGGCGGCGGTGCGGTGCGCGCGTTCAGCCCAGATTTCCTCGTCGGCGCGGCCGATGTGGTGCAGCTCGATGTCAGGGCGCTGGCGCAGCAGGCGCGCTGCTTCGAACAAGGTCTCGGGGCTTTTCACGTCGCGCAGGTGCCCGACCATCACCGCGCGCAGCCTGTCGTTGGGCTTCGGCGTTGCCTCGCGTGAAGCCACGGACTGGTAGATCACGCGCGCCTTGTGCCGATGCACGGCCGGCAGCGCTTCGAGCCCGAGTTCCTGCAGCACGACGAGCTGGCCGGCGAAGTCCAGCGAGCGGCGTGCCGCCGGATCGATGCCGATGTCGCGGTACAGGTCCGTGCCCGTCAGGACGAGCGCGAGTTTCCCAGGCGACCGTGCCTGCGCCCACGCGGCGATCGAATCGGCGGAGCGCCGCGCGTGCAAAGCGATCATGGACCGGTCGCGCTCCGACTGCGCGTCCGGCCAGCTCATCACCGTGCGCACGTCGAACGCCTCTGCGAGGAATGAAGACCAGCGGTGCGCCGTCTGCCAGTTGCCGTTGTTGGCGGCAGCGAGGGCGGGGCTTACGATCACGACCGATGGACGCGGCATTCACGGTTTATAGCGCGGCGCACGCGTTGCGCACAGGCGGGCGCGCCCATGTGCGCGCCGCGCTCGAAGGTGCGCGCAAGCGCACGCTGCTCCTGGCCGATGCATACGCCGCGGCGCTGGCCGCGCAAGCCTTGCGCGTGCCCTACCGGTCGACGTTGAATCCGCCGCTGTGGGAATGGGGGCACGTCGCGTGGTTCCAGGAATGGTGGATCGCGCGCAACCGCCAGCGCGCGCTGGGCGTCGCATGCGACCCGGACCACGAACGCGCGCCTTCGATCATCGCGAATGCGGACGCGATGTACGACTCCAGCCGGGTCGCGCATGCCTTGCGGTGGGAACTGCCGCTGCCGGACGAGCACGGCACCCGCGCGTACATGGCAGCGACGCTCGAGCAGACGCTCGCCGCGCTCGAGCGCATCGACGAGCCGACCGACGACTCGCTGTATTTCTTCCGCCTGGTCGCGCTGCACGAGGAAATGCACAGTGAAGCGGCGAGCTACATGGCACAGGCGCTGGGTATCGACGTTCCCGCGGCCGCACTGCGCGCTGTTCCTGCGCTCGAGCGAGACCGCGGCGCGGTGCGCGTTCCGGCGCAGCACTTCACGGCAGGCTGGAGCGGCGCGGGCTTCGCTTTCGACAACGAACTGCAGCCGCCGGGCGTCGCGCTCGATGCATTCGATATCGATGCACAGCCGGTTTCATGGGAGCGTTTCATCGAGTTCGCGCAGGCGGGGGGCTACCGTGACCGCCGGTGGTGGGACGACGCAGGCTGGAGCTGGCTCGAGCGCAGCGGCATTCCCGATCACGAGCAGCGCGCCATGCCGGGCACGGCCGCGACCCACCTGAGCGCATTCGAGGCGCAAGCCTGGTGCCGCTGGGCAGGCCGCCGCTTGCCGACCGAATTCGAATGGGAGTGCGCGGCGTTGGCGTCGCCGGAGTTTTCTTGGGGCCAGGCCTGGGAATGGACCTCCTCCCCGTTCGAGCCCTACCCGGGTTTCGCGCCGCATCCGTATCGCGACTATTCGCAACCATGGTTCGGCACGCGGCGCGTGCTGCGCGGCGCTTGCCCTGCGACGTCCGCTTCGCTCGCCCACCCGCGCTATCGCAATTTCTTCGAGCCGCATCGCTGCGACACCTTCGCCGGCTTTCGCAGCTGTGCCTGATGCGGCTCAGGAACCCAGCAGCGCCAGCGCGAATTCGCGCGCGTTGAAAGTCTCGAGGTCTTCCAGCTTCTCGCCGACGCCGATGAAATAGACCGGCACCGGCTTTTCCTGCGCGATCGCAGCCAGCACACCGCCCTTGGCGGTGCCGTCCAGTTTGGTCACGACGAGTCCCGTGAGGCCGAGCGCTGCGTCGAACGCCTTCACTTGCGCGAGCGCGTTCTGGCCGGTGTTGCCGTCGATGACGAGAAGCACTTCGTGCGGCGCGCTGGGTTCGGCCTTCTGCACCACGCGCTTGATCTTGCGCAGCTCCTCCATCAGGTGCAGTTGCGTCGGCAGGCGGCCCGCGGTGTCGACGAGCACGACGTCCTTGCCGCGCGCGCGGCCCGCGGTGACGGCGTCGAACGCGACGGCGGCGGGGTCGCCGCCTTGCTGGCTGACGATCTCGACCGTGTTGCGGTCGGCCCAGACCGCGAGCTGCTCGCGCGCGGCCGCGCGAAACGTGTCGGCTGCCGCCAGCAACACCGATTCGCCGCTGTCGGCCAGGTGTTTCGTGAGCTTGCCGATCGACGTGGTCTTGCCGGCGCCGTTCACGCCCGCGACCATGACCACGGTCGGCTCGTGCTCGCCGATGACAAGTTCCTTCTCGAGCGGCTTGAGCAACTGCGTCAGCGAATCGATGAGGATGTTCCGCGCCTGCACGGGGCGCGAGGCGCCGCTTTGCGCGACCCGGCGCTTGACTTCGGTGATCAGGTGCTGCGTCGCCTTCACGCCGGTGTCGGCCATCAGCAGCGCCGTTTCGAGCTCTTCATAGAACGCGTCGTCGATCTGCGCGCCGGCGAAGACTTCGGACAGTGTCGAGCCGGTCTTGCGCAAGCCTTGTGTCAGGCGCTCCATCCAGGTCTTGCGCTCGGGCGCGACCGGCGCGGCGACGGGGATTTCGATCGCCTGCACGACCGCAGTGCCGATCAATCCGCCCGAGGCCGGCGCAGGTGCGGGCGCCGGTGCGGGCGCGACGGCAGAGCTGTCCTCGGCCGCAGGGGCAGGCACGGCTGCCGGAAGGGGCGCAGGCGTGGCCGCGGGTTTTTTACGGAAGAAACTGAACATTGCCACGCTTCTTAGAATCACACGATTCTATGAAAGCTCTCCTTCACCGCTTGCTGTGCGCCTTGACGCTCGCAGCTTTCATCCCCCTTGCACCTTCGTTCGCCCAGTCGCCGCCGCAAGCAGCGAAGGTCGAACAGTTCAAGCTCGATAACGGTTTCACCGTGATCGTCAAGCCCGATCATCGCGCGCCCACGGCGGTGCAGATGGTCTGGGTGCGAGTGGGTTCCATGGACGAAGTCGACGGCTGGACCGGGATCGCGCACATCCTCGAACACATGATGTTCAAGGGCTCGAAGCTGCTCAAGGCGGGCGAGTTCTCGCAGCGCGTCGCGGCGCTGGGCGGGCGCGAGAACGCGTTCACCATGAAGGACACGACGGGCTTCTACCAGCAGATCCCGGCGAACAAGCTCGAAGACGTGATGAAGCTCGAGGCCGACCGCTTCGCGACCAACCAGTGGCCCGACGACGAATTCAAGCGCGAGCTCGAGGTGGTGAAGGAGGAACGCCGCTGGCGTGTCGACGACCAGCCGCGCGCGCGGATGTGGGAGGCGCTCGATGCGGAGATCTACGAAGCATCGCCGTACCGCCGGCCGGTGGTCGGGTGGATGGGCGACCTCGATTCGATGCAGCCGAATGACGCGCGCGACTTCTACCACCGCTGGTACGTGCCCGCGAACGCGGTGCTCGTGGTCGTCGGCGACGTCGATCCGCTGAAGGTGAAGCAGCTTGCGCAGAAGTACTACGGCAGCATCCCGGCGCGGCCCGTGCCGGTCCGCAAGCCGCGGCCCGAACCGGAGCAGGTCGGCATCCGTCATCTCGAGTTCAAGGCACCGGCGGACCAGGCGTATGTCGCCCTTGCGTTCAAGGTGCCGCAGTTGCGCTCGTTCGACGCGACCCCGGACAACGACGACGCGCTCGCGCTCACCGTGCTGTCGGCCGTGCTTGACGGCTATGCCGGCTCCCGCCTCGATCGCGCATTGACGCAAGGGCCCGACCGTGTGGCCGACAGCGCCGGCGCATCCAACGGCCTGTGGGGACGCGGCCCGCAACTGTTCGTGCTCGATTGCGTGCCCGCAAAAGGCAAGACGCCGGAGCAGTGCGAATCCGCGCTGCGCGCCGAAGTCGCGAAAGTCGCGCAGGGCGGCGTGACGGAGGCCGAACTCAATCGAGTCAAGACGCAGTGGGTCGCGAGCCAGGTGTACCGGCTCGATTCGATCATGAACCAGGCACAGGAGCTCGGCTCGCAATGGATCATCGGCATGCCGACCGACGCCCAGGAAAGGCTGATCCAGCGCCTGCGCGGCGTGACGGCTGCGCAAGTGCAGGCGGTCGCAGCGAAGTATTTCGGCGACGACCAGCTCACGGTCGGCATCCTGCGGCCGCAGCCGATCGACCCCAACCGCAAGCCGCGCCAGCGCCCGGCGGGCGTGCGCGATTGAAGGCGGAAAGAACAACATGAAGACGAACAAGCAAACTTTCCGTGCGCTCCTGCTCCTCGCGTGCTTTGCGGCTTTCGGGTCGCGCGCATTTGCGGCGATCCCGATCCAGCACTGGGTCCAGCCCAGCGGGGCCAAGATCTATTTCGTCGAGAGTCCCACGTTGCCGATGGTGGACGTGCGTGTCGATTTCGACGCGGGCGACCGCCGCGAACCCGCGGACAAGGCCGGCCTCGCGGGCGTGACGGCGGGCATGACCGAAAAGGGTGTCGCCGCGCACGGCAGCGAACCGGCGCTCGACGAGAACCAGCTGGGCGAAGCGTGGGCCGACCTCGGCGCCGACATGGGCGAGGGCGCATCGTCGGACCGCATGAGCTTTTCGGTGCGCACGCTGAACTATCCCGACATCATGCCGAAGGCCATCGCGCTGGCCGCGCGCGTGCTCGGCGAGCCGTCGTTCCCGGAGGACATCTGGAACCGGGAGCGGCAGCGCCTGCAAGCCGCGATCCGCGAGGCGGACACGAAGCCCGGCACGATCGCGGGCAAGGCTTATTCGAAAGCGGTGTACGGCTCGCATCCGTACGGCTACGAGATGACCGAGCAGTCGCTCGCGAACATCAGCGTGGCCGACATGCGCGAGTTCTACCGGATGCTGCAGCCCTGCCGCGCGAAGGTGACCATCGTCGGCGCGGTGACGCGCCCGCAGGCCGACCAGATCGCGACGACGTTCCTGTCGCGCCTGCCCGCCGCCACGAGCGGCACCTGCGCGCCACTGCCGGCGGTGCCCGAGGTGCAACCGCTGGCCGCCGCGTCGGTCAAGAAGATCCCGTTCAATTCCGCGCAGGCGCACATCCTGATGGGCCAACCCGGCTACAAGCGCGCGGATCCCGACTACTTCCCCCTGCTGGTGGGCAATTACATCCTCGGTGGCAGCGGCCTCGTCTCGCGCTTGCCGATCGAAGTGCGCGAGAAGCGCGGCCTGTCGTACAGCGCCGGCAGCAGCTTTTCGCCCGGCCTGCACGCGGGCGCCTTCACCGTGAGCATCCAGACGCGCCCCGACCAGGCCGAGGAAGCCTTGAAGGTCGCGCGTGAGGTGGTCGCGCAGTTCGTCAAGGAGGGCCCGACGGACGCTGAACTGAAGGCCGCGAAGGGCTTCCTCGTCGGCGGGTTCCCGCTGCTGATCGACAGCAACCGCAAGTTGCTGGACAACGTGGCGAACATCGCCTGGAACGACCTGCCGCTCAATTACCTCGACACGTGGACCGCCAACGTGGAGAAGGTCACCGCCGCGGACGTGAGGGCCGCTTTCGAGCGCAAGCTGCAGCCGGACCGCATGGCGACCGTCATCGTCGGCGAGCAGCCCGCGGATCCGGCCCATTAAGTACATCTTTTTGACGGCACCCCTGTCAAAGTTGACAGGGGTTGCCAACACGACTCTTGCAATGCTTCCCAGAATGCACCCATCGCTGTCACACGATCGGTGCTCGCAAGGGCGCTGCAGGTTTTCCCGCAAGTAGAGTGAAAGAGTGGGCCGGGCTTCCCGCAAGGGCGTCCGGCTCTTTTTTTTGCGTGCCGTAAGCTCGGCTCCATGACCCGACATGCCGCACCCCCGCGCGAGGTCCGCATCATCGGCGGGCAGTGGAAGCGCACGAAGCTGCCGGTACGCGACAAGCCCGGCCTGCGGCCCACACCCGACCGCGTTCGAGAAACGCTGTTCAACTGGCTCGGCCAGGACCTGGATGGCTGGCGCTGCATCGACGCTTTCGCGGGCACCGGCGCGCTGGGTTTCGAAGCCGCGTCGCGCGGGGCGGCGCAGGTGCTGCTGGTCGAGCAGGACCCGGAACTCGTCGAGCTCATGCGCGCAACGAAGCAGAAGCTGCAGGCCGGCGCCATCGAAGTGCGGCGCGCCAACGGCCTGTCCGTGCTGGCCGAGGCGGCGCCGGGATCGATCGACGCGATCTTCCTCGACCCGCCGTTCGACGCGAACGCCTGGGACAAGGCGCTGCACGCGGCCAGCGCCGCGCTTGCGCCCGGCGGCTTCATCTATCTCGAGGCGCCGGCGCAGTGGACCGCCGCGCAGCTCGCGCCCTTCGGCCTCGTGGCCGACCGGCACCTCAAGGCCGGGGCGGTCCACGCGCACCTGCTGCGGCGGGCTGCATAATCCCGCGCATGTGCTGGAGCCGCCGATGAGCCACAAGCCCGTGATTGCCGTGTACCCCGGCACTTTCGACCCCATGACGCTGGGGCACGAGGACGTGATCCGGCGTGCGACGAGCCTGTTCGACAAGGTGGTGGTCGCGGTCGCCGCGGGCCATCACAAGAAGGCCATGTTCACGCTGGCCGAGCGCATCGAGATGGCGCGCGAGGCGGTGGTGCACCTGCCGAGCGTCGAGGTCGAGAGCTTCTCCGGGCTGGTGCGTGACTTCGTCCTGTCCAAGGGCGCGAAGGCGATGGTGCGAGGCCTGCGCGCCGTGACCGACTTCGATTATGAGTTCCAGCTCGCGGGCATGAACCGCAGCCTGATGCCCAACGTCGAGACGGTGTTCCTCACGCCCAGTGACAAGTACCAGTTCATCAGCAGCACGTTCGTGCGCGAGATCGCCGTGCTCGGCGGCGAGGTGGACAAGTTCGTGTCGCCTTCGGTGCAGCAGCGCCTGATGGAAAAAGTGCGCAGCCTCGGCGGGCCGCAGTCCTAGCCGGCCGCGCGCGCCAGCGCATCGCGATGGATGCGCACGAAGAGGTCGCGCTGCGCATGGCTGCCGCCGATCTCGCCAAGCCGCGGCAGCGCTCGATCCAGTTCCGCGGCCGCAGTCGGATAGTCGCCTCGCGCGTGCGCGAGCAACCCGCGCGCGGCGGGCGAGGCGACGTCCTGCCAAACGCCTTTCGAATGCGGCGGTGCGTCTGCGGCGTGCGCTTCGATGTTGCGCATCAGTGAATCCGC
Source organism: Ramlibacter sp. (assembly GCA_036561125.1). Taxonomy (GTDB): domain Bacteria; phylum Pseudomonadota; class Gammaproteobacteria; order Burkholderiales; family Burkholderiaceae_C; genus Ramlibacter. Next base: position 29,526 of record DATBPW010000139.1, read on the forward strand.
TTCGGGTCGTCCCGCGCGTGCGAGGCCGTACAGGTACTGCACGTCGAGGAACGGGAGCACGTGGTCCGACGTGCGCGGGGCGAGGAAGTCCGCCAGGTCCTGCCAGCGGTTGCCGACGTCGAGCCCCGCCAGTTCCAGCCGCGCCAGCAGCGACACGGCGTTGACCTGGTCCTGCGAGTAGTCCTTCGCGACGCCCCACACCTGCGTGTCGTACAGGTGCAGTGCTTCGCCGGTCTCGCCCAGCTCGATCAAAAACAGCGCCTGGTGCCACCAGTTGTGCGTGACCATGAACGAGTTCAATCCCGTCCACGTGTCGCTGACCGACCGCATGAACTCGCTGCCTTCGCGATGCCGGCGCTGCGTGAGCATCACGTGCGCCAGCGCGTGGTGCGCCCACGGTTCCTTGCGCTGCATGTCGATGGCCCGCCGCGCGGCCGCTTCCGCTTCCTGCAGCCGATGGCACTGCTCGAAGCCGAACGCGAGCATGCCGTGGAAATACGGAATGTCGCGCGCGGCGTCCCAAGCGTGCATCGCGATGCGCAGCATGCTGTGCGCATCGCCCATGTTGAACAGGTGGTACTGCCCGAGCTTGAGCGACGCCAGGTCGCGCGGGAACTGCTTCGCCTGCTCTTCGTGCAACTGCGCCGCCAGCGGGATGTCGCCATCGGCCCAAGCCGCGACGGCCGCGATGAAGCGCTGCTCGCGCGGCGTCGCGCGAGCAGCGCCTTCCTGCGCCTTTTCGATGAAGGGCTTTGCGTTGGCGGGCGCATCGCGCGACTCCGCGAACATGTGCACCGCGCCCGCATAGGCCTGCACGATCGGGCTGTCGTCGCCGCTCGCGGCGGCGATCGCATTGACGGCGCGCGCTTCGCTCGAGATGAAGCCGCCGACGAAGTCGTCGACGCTCGCCAGTCCCCGCTCGCTCGTGAGCGTGACCGGGTTGCCGAGCGAATCAGTCCACATGCTCCGCCGCGGGCGAGGGCGGTTGCGGCCATGGCCGCTGTTCGCCGCGGATGATTTCGAAGGCGCGCGCGACCTGAAGCACACCGAGGTCGTCGAAGCGACGGCCCGCGATCTGCAGGCCGATCGGCAAACCGCTCGCCGTGTAGCCGCAATTGATCGACGCCGCCGGCTGCTCCGACATGTTGTACGGCACCGTGAAACCGATGTGCTCGAGATTGCGCAGCGGGTCGTTCGTCGGCGACGCGTGCTCCGCCGGATAAGCGGGCATCGGCGCCGTCGGCGAGATCACGTAGTCGAACGCGTTGCACGCCGCGTTGGCCTGCACGCGCGTGTTGTGGAACTGGCTGTAGGCGCGAAAGACCGCCTCGCCCGACATGCCCGCCGCGCTGTCGGCCCATTGGCGGATGTAGGGCAGCACGCGTTCGCGGCGCTGCTGCGGCAATGCGCTCAGGTCGATGTGCGACCGCATGCGCCAGAACCAGTCCATCCCTTCGAGCATCGACTGCGTCATGAACGGCTGCATCGGCACGACGGTGGCGCCCGCGCGCTCGATCAGCCGAGCAGCGTTCTCCACCGCCTTGCGCACCTCGGGCTCGACGGCCAGGCCGCAGCCGGCTTCGAGCAGCAGGCCGATGCGCAAGCCCTTCAGCTTTTCGGCGCCCTGCTCGAACGAGGCCCACGCGATGTCCTGGTAGGGCAGGTTCATGCTGTCGCGAACGTCGGGCTTCGTGAGCACCTGCATGAACCACGCGGCGCTTGCGACGTCTCGCGTCATGGGCCCGGCGGCGCGGCCCATGTACGGTGGGTCGATCGGAATGCGGCCCAGGCTCGGCTTGAGCGTGAAGGTGCCGGTCCAGCCCGCCGGCAATCGCACCGATCCGCCGATGTCGGTGCCGATGTGCAGCGGCCCGTAGCCCGCCGCTGCGGCTGCGGATGCACCCGCGCTCGAGCCGCCCGAGGTGAGCGCGAGGTTCCATGGATTGCGCGTGAGGGGATGAAAGCTCGACACGCCCGACGACAACATGCCGTAGTCGGGCATGGTCGTCTTCGCGACCATCACGCCGCCCGATTCGCGTATGCGTGCGGCGGGCGGCGCATCGGCGGGCGCGGGCACCAGCTCGGTCGCGCCCGTGCCCAGCGGCACCGGGTCGCCCTGCGTCGCGATGTTCTCCTTGATCGTGAGCGGCACGCCGTCGATCGGGCCGAGCGGCGCGCCTTTCATCCAGCGCGCTTCGCTCGCTCGCGCCTGCTCGAGCGCCAGCTCGGGGCGCAGCAGGTAGAGCGCGTGGATGTGCTGTTCCCAGCGCTCGACATGGCCGAGCACCGATTGCACGACTTCCACCGGCGAGAGTTCGCGTTTGCGGTAGAGGTCGACGAGCGCGGGTGCGCTCAGCTCGTGCAGCGCACGAGGGGACTGCCTGGACATGAGCCGATTGTGCGCTTCAGCCGATCGAGATCGACGACAGGTCGTTGGCCGAGATCGGCATGTCCTTCCACAGCCCCTTGATGTCCTTGCGCGCGATCGTCGGGAACGTCGGCTGGTACATGAAGCCGTTGGCCGCATCCTGCGCGAGGATGCGCTGCGCTTCGCCGAGCAGCTGTGCGCGCTCCTTGGCGTTGCCGGTGGTCTTGAGCTTGTCGTAGACCTGGTTGAACTTCGGGTCGCTGTAGCCCCAGTAGTAATCGGGCTTGGTGTAGTTGTTCAGGTCGAACGGCTCGACGTGCGACACGATCGTCAGGTCGTAGTTGTGCGCGCCGCCGTACGTGTTGGCCAGCCACTGCGCCCATTCGACGTTCTGCACCTTCACGGTGATGCCGACCTTCGCGAGCGAGGCCACGACGAACTCGCCGCCCTGGCGCGCGTAGGCGGGCGGCGGCAGCGTCATCGTCAGTTCGAGCGGCGTCTTCACGCCCGCTTCGGCGAGCAGCTTCTTCGCCTTCTCGGGATCGTAGGGATTGATCTTCGTCGTGTCGACGTAACCTTCCGCGCCCGGCACGTAGTGGCTGCCGATCGGCACGCCGAAGCCGTCGGCGGCCGCTTCGATGAAGCCCTTGCGGTCGATCGCGGCGAGGATCGCGCGGCGCACGCGCACGTCGTCCAGCGGCTTGTGCTTGTTGTTGATCGAGATGATCGTCTTCGCGCGCGAGCCGCCCAACAGCACCTGGAACTGCGGGTTCGACTTGAACTGCGCGACGATGCGCGTCTGGCAGCGCGGGAACGCGTCGACGTCGCCCGACAGCAGCGCCGCGGCGGCAGCGGACGGATCGGAGATGAAGCGGAACGTCACGCGGCGCAACTTCGGCTGCTGCGCGCCGTGGTAGCCGTCCCACTTCGACAGCACGCACGACGAGCCCTTGACCCAGTTGTCGAGCTTGTAGGGGCCGGTCCCGGTCGGCTTGGTCGCGTTGGTATCGGCGCTCTTGGGCTCCACGATGATCGCCGTGGGTTGGCCCAGCAGGAACGGCAGGTCGGGGTCGATCTCCTTGTTCAGGAGCACCACCGTGTAGTCATCGACCACCTGCGTCGTGAGGTTGGCGAACGTGCGCTTGTCCTTGTTGGTGCTCTTCTCGCCGCCCGCGCGGTCGAACGAGAACTTGACCGCGTGCGCGTTGAACGGCTCGCCGTTCTGGAACTTCACGCCCTTGCGCAGCCGGAAAGTGTAGGTCTTGAGGTCGGGCGAGATTTCCCAGCCTTCGGCGAGCAGCGGCGTCACCTTGCCGTCGCCGTTGATCTTGGTGAGCGTCTCGTAGACGTTGTACAGCGTGACTTCGCCGATCGCCGCCGCCGCGCCGGCCGTGGGGTCGAGCCCCGGCGGCTCCAGCTGCATCGCGATGACGATCGAATCCTTGCCTTTCTGCGCGAACGCGGGCAGGGCGAGCGGCAGCGTCGAAGCGGCCGCGGTGGCCAGGAGGGTTCTGCGTTTGATCATCTTTTTCTCCAACGAGGGTGTATCGAGCGGCACCATCATCCCCGAGCGGGCGCAGGCAACGCAAGAGGGGTTTGCTTAGCTCGGCTCGGTTGGGGGAACCGCTTCGAGCAGCGCCCGCGTGTACGGGTGCTGCGCGTCGCGGAACAGGCGCTCGGGCGGGCCCTGTTCGACGATCACGCCCTCGCGCAGGACGCAAACGTCGTCGCACAGGTGCTGCACCACGGCCAGGTCGTGGCTGATCAGCAGGTACGTCACCCCGAACCGTGCCTGCAGGTCCTGCATCAGATTGAGAACTTGCGCTTGAACGGACACGTCCAGCGCGCTCACGGGCTCGTCGGCGACGATCAGGCGCGGGCGAGTGACCAGCGCGCGCGCGATCGCGATGCGCTGGCGCTGCCCGCCGGAAAACTCGTGCGGGTATTTCGACGCGTCGTTGGCGCGCAGTCCGACGGATTCCAGCGCTTCGATCGCCTGCTCGCGCTGTTCCTGGCGTGATGCGCCTTGCGCCGCAAGCGGTTCGCCGACGATGCGCGCGACCGGCTGGCGCGGATCGAGCGAACCGTACGGGTCCTGGAACACCATCTGGAAATCGCGGCGCGCCCTGCGCATCTCCTCGCGCGGCAAGGCGTGCAGGTCGCGGCCGAGCATCTTCACCGAACCGGAGGTCGGCTTGTCGAGTGCCATGACGAGGCGCGCGAGCGTCGACTTGCCCGAACCCGATTCGCCCACGATGCCCATGCTGCGGCCCGCCTCGATCGAGAAGCTCACGCCGCGCAGCGCGTGCACCTTGTGCGGGGGCGCAGTCAGCTTCTCGCGCGGCAACGTGTACTCGCGCACGAGATTCTCGACTTGCAGCAGCGGCGCGCTCATGCCGCCTTCCTCCTGGCCTGCGCCACCGCATCCAGCCGGATGCATCGCGCGTGATGTCCCGCTTCGACTTCGTACGGCGGCGGCACGGTCAGGTAGCACCCGGGAATCGTGAACGAGCACCGCCCCGCGAAGGGGCAGCCGGGCGGCAGGTCCACCAGGTCGGGCACGGTGCCCGGGATCGTCACGAGCTTCTGCCCCTTCGGCGCACGCAAGCCCGGCCGCGCGCCGAACAGGCCGAGCGTGTACGGATGCATGCGATTTGCGAACACCGAGCGCGTCGGCCCGTCCTCCACCACGCTGCCGCCGTACATCACGAGCATGCGCTGTACGTTCTGCGCGATCACGCCGAGGTCGTGCGAGATCAGCATCAGCGCCATGTGGCGCTCCTCCACGATGCCGGCGATCAACTCGAGGATCTGCTTCTGGATCGTCACGTCCAGCGCCGTCGTCGGCTCGTCGGCGATCAGCAGTTGCGGCTCGCACGCGAGCGCCATCGCGATGGTGATGCGCTGGCGCTGGCCGCCCGAGAACTGGTGCGGGTAGGCGTCGAAACGCTGCGCGGCATCCGGGATGCCCACGCGATCGAGCAGCGCGATGGCGCGCTTCTTCGCGTCGGTCGCGTTCATGCCGCGGTGCAGGCGCAGCGGCTCCGCGACCTGCTTGCCGATCGTGTGCAGCGGGTTGAGCGCGGTCATCGGCTCCTGGAAGATCATGCCGATGCGGTCGCCGCGGATGGCGCCCATCTGGCGGTCGCTCTTGGTCGTGAGCTCCTCGCCGCCGAAGCGGATGCTGCCCTCGACCTTCGCGCCTTCGGGCAGCAGGCCCATGACGGCCATCACGGTGATCGACTTGCCGCAGCCCGACTCGCCGACGATGCCCAGCGCCTGCGCCTTGTCGACGGCAAAGCTCACGTCGCGGATCGCGTACGCGGGGCCGCGCTGCGTTTGCAGCTTGACCGAGAGGCTTTCGACTTCGAGCAGGGCCATCAGCGTTTCCTCGCCAGCCGCGGATCGAAGATGTCGCGCAAGCCGTCGCCCAGGAGGTTGAGGCCCAGCACGGCGAGCGCGATGGCGAGGCCGGGATACACGGCGAGCATCGGCGACTGGAACATCAGCGTCTGTGCTTCCGAGAGCATGCGGCCCCACGACGGCTGCGGCGGCTGGGTGCCCAGGCCGAGATACGACAGCGCCGCCTCGGCGAGGATCGCGATGGCGAAGCGGATCGTCGCCTGCACGATCAGCACCGACGCGATGTTCGGCAGCACGTGTTCCATGGTGATCGCGAAAGATCCCTTGCCGCACGCGCGCGCGGCCAGGACGAATTCGCGTGACCACACGGCGTTCGCCGACGCGCGCGTGATGCGCGCGAAGGTCGGGATGTTGTAGATGCCGATCGCGGCGATCGCGTTGACCATGCCCGCGCCGAACGCGGCGGTCAGCATGATCGCCGACAGGATCGCCGGGAACGCGAAGCCGAAATCGGCGATGCGCATGATCGCTTCTTCCCACCAGCCGCGTTTCGCGGATGCGAGCAGGCCGAGGGCCGTGCCGATCACGAGGCCGATTGCGACCGCGATGACGCCGACTGCGATCGAGGCACGCGCGCCCACGAGGAGCAGCGAGGCGACGTCGCGCCCGTACGCGTCCGTGCCGAACCAGTGCGCGCCGCTCGCGGGCTGCAGCCGGGACGGCATGTCCACGTCGTACACGGAGTAGGGCGTCCAGAAGTAAGACACGACAGCCGCGACCACGAGCAATGCCGAGAGCAGCGCGCCGATCGTGAAGCTGCGATTGCCGAGCGCACGCCGCCAGAAACCGGGGCCGTGCACCAACGGGGGAACTGCAACGGGGAGCGCACTCATGGCCGGCTAGATGTCGCTCGCCTTCACGCGCGGGTCGATGACCGCATACAGCACGTCGACGATGAAGTTCACGATGACCACCATCGCCGCGAGCAGCATGACGCAATTGCGCACGACGATGAGGTCGCGGTTGGAGATCGACTGGAAGATCAGCCGGCCGAGGCCCGGCAGGTAGAACACGCTTTCGACGACGATCGTGCCCGCGAGCAGCTCGGCGAACTGCAGTCCCATGATCGTGATGACCGGGATCATCGCGTTGCGCAGCACGTGGCCCCACAAGGTGCGCGTGCGCGACGCGCCTTTCGCGCGCGCGGTGCGCACGAAGTCCTCGCGCGAAACCTCGAGCACGGCGGAGCGCGTGATGCGCGCCAGGATCGCCGACTGCACGACGGCGAGCGCGAGCGCCGGCAGCATCAGCGCCTTGATGCCGGCGAGGACGCCGTCGTCCCAGCCGGGGAAGCCGCCGGCCGAAAACCAGTGCAG
>DATBPW010000140.1:0-31086 GCA_036561125.1 Ramlibacter sp.
CCAGACGGTCCTCGTCACGGGCGCAGGCGGATCGATCGGCGCCGAGCTGTGCCGGCAGGTGTCGCGCTTCGGTGTCGGCAAGCTCGTGTGCGTCGACGTTTCCGAATACGCGATCTACCAGCTCGAACAGGAATTGCACGCCGCACATCCGCAGATGCAGGGCGCGTACTACACGGCGAACGTGCGGGAAGTGGAGCGCTTACGCGCCATCATGCGGCGGCACCAGCCCGCGGTCGTCTTGCATGCGGCGGCGTACAAGCACGTGCCGCTGATGGAGGAGCTCAACGAGGTCGAGGCGCTGCGCACCAACGTGCTCGGCACGCTGAATGCCGCGCGCGTGGCCGGCGAATGCGCCGTCAAGCGCTTCGTGCTGGTCTCCACGGACAAGGCGGTCAACCCGACAAACGTCATGGGCGCAAGCAAGCGCCTCGCCGAGATCATGGTGCAGTCGCTCGCGGCGCGCTACACCGGCACGCGCTACGTCGCGGTGCGCTTCGGCAACGTGCTCGGCTCGAGCGGCTCCGTGGTGCCGCGGTTCACGTCGCAGATCGCCCGCGGCGGCCCGGTGACCGTCACGCACCCGGAGATCGTGCGTTACTTCATGACGATTCCCGAGGCCGCGCAGCTCGTGCTGCAGGCCAGCCTGATGGGATGCTCGGGGCAGATCTTCGTGATGGACATGGGCGAGCCGATGAAGATCGTCGACCTCGCGCGCATGCTGATCCGCCTGTCGGGCAAGACGGAGGACGAGATCCCGATCACCTTCACCGGGCTGCGACCGGGCGAGAAGCTCTACGAGGAATTGCTCGCCGACGACGAAACGACGGAACCCACGCCTCACCCCAAGCTGCGAGTGGCCAAGACCGCGATGGCCGCGTGCGACACGGACTCAGTGATGCGTTGGATCGAGGAGGCCGGCCCGGAGCCAGCCTCGGACCGCGTGCGCGAATGGTTGCGCGCCCAGGTCCCCGAGTACGCGCCGCCGCGCGCGCGAGCGTAGCCGCTACGCCGCGATCCCCGTCTTCGCGAGCACGTCGCTCACGAGCTCGAGCCGCACCAGCGGGTTGTCCAGCTCCAGCAACCGCTGCTTGAGCGCGACGGGCAGCGGCAACAGCTCGCACCAGCGGTTCGCGACCCAGCCGCAATCGTCCAGGCGCCACGGCTCCCGCAGCGGCAGCGGCTCCTTGCCGCCGGAACGCTGTTCGAGCGACTGGATCAATTTCTTCAACGCGACCGCGGCGACCTGCAGGTCGGGCGGGATCTGCACATCGATGTCCGGCGGCATGGCCTGCACGTCGGCGATCCACAAGCCGTGCTTCAGCTGGCTGCGCGCCGTGATGCGAAAGCGCTGCGCCCCGCTCACGCGGATCATCATCAGGCCCGGCCGCGGCACTTCGTACTCGGTGATGGTTGCGAGCGTGCCGACGTCGGCGAAGGATTCGGTCGCGCCGGGCTGCCGCACCTCGGACCCTTGCACCAGCGAAACCACCCCGAAAGGCGCGCCGGCCTTGTGGCACTTGCCGATCATGTCGAGGTAGCGCACCTCGAACACCCGCAGCGGCAGGATGCCGCCGGGGAAGAGCACCGTGCCGAGGGGAAACAGCGGAAGCGATTGCAGCGTGAGTGCGGCGGGCATGTATCAGCGGGCTTGGCCGCTATCATCCCACGACCCACGCTTTATGGCTTACCAGATCATTTCCTTCCTCCTGGACGTCGCTGCCGGACTGATCGGCGGCGCGTGCCTGCTGCGCCTGTACATGCAGTACCAGCGCATCCCCTTCGGCAACCCTGTGGGCCGATTCGTGTTCGCGCTGACGGACTGGCTGGTGCTGCCGCTGCGCAAGGTGCTCCCGGCCGTGGGGAAGGTCGACACCGCAAGCGTGCTGGCGGTGTACCTGGTGGAGCTGGCGCAGTTCGCGCTGCTGTGGCTCATCGCGGGGCGCGGCAGCGGCCTCGAGATGTTGCCGCTGCTGGCTGTGTTCGGCGTGGTGCGCCTGGTGATCTCGGGCCTGACCGGGCTCGTGATCGTCTACGCGATCCTGTCGTGGGTGCAGGCGGATTCACCGATCGCCGCCGTGATCGATCGCCTGTGTGCGCCCTTGCTGCGGCCGTGGCGCAAGCTCGTGCCGCTGGTGGGCGGCATCGATCTCTCGCCGCTCGTCTTCCTCGTGATCCTGCAAGTGATCGCGATCGTCCTCGCGTACGTGCAGGCCGCGGTGCTGCGCTAGGAGACGGCGTCGGCCGATTGGCGCTGGAGCATCGCCAGCGCATGCGCGACGGTCTTGCGCAATTCGCGGCGGTCGCAGATGAAATCGATCGCGCCCTTTTGCTGCAGGAACTCCGCACGCTGGAAGCCTTCGGGCAGCGTCACGCGCACCGTGGATTCGATGACGCGCGGCCCGGCGAAACCGATCAGCGCCTTCGGTTCGGCGATCACGATGTCGCCCATGAAAGCGAACCCGGCGCTCACGCCGCCCATCGTCGGGTCGGTGAGCACGCTGACGTAGGGCAGGCCCTTCTTGGCCAGGCGCGTGAGCGCGGCGTTCGTCTTGGCCATCTGCATGAGCGACAGCAGGCCTTCCTGCATGCGCGCGCCGCCAGTGGCAGTGAAGCACAGGAACGGCACTTTCTGTTCGATCGCCGTCTCGACGCCGCGCACGAAGCGCTCGCCGACCACCGAGCCCATGCTGCCGCCCATGAAATCGAATTCGAACGCCGCCGCCACCAGGCTGATGCTGTGCACCGCGCCGCCCATGACGACCAGCGCGTCGGTCTCGCCGGTGTTCTCCAGCGCTTCCTTCAGGCGTTCCGGGTAGCGGCGGCTGTCCTTGAACTTGAGCGGATCGACGGGCAGCACTTCCTGCCCGACCTCGTAGCGGCCCTCGGCGTCGAGGAAGGTGTTCAGCCGCGCGCGCGCGCCGATGCGGTGGTGGTGGCCGCAGGTCGGGCAGACGTTGCAGTTCTGCTCGAGGTCCGTCTTGTACAGCACGCTCTCGCAGCTCGGGCACTTGATCCACAGGCCTTCGGGCACCTGCCGGCGGTCGGCGGGGTCGGTCTGCTGGATCTTGGGCGGGAGCAGTTTTTCGAGCCAGCTCATCGGCGTTCTCTCCTCAACGGTTCCGCGTCGTGAGCGGCGGGCTCCAGCCCGTCCGTCTCGACGAACGCGCCAATTATGCGTCCAGCGCGGACCGGATCTCCCGCAGGAAGCTCGACAGCGCCGCAACGACCTTGGAACGGGGTAATTCTTCTGCCAGCTGGATGATCTTCGTGCCGATGATCACCGCATCCGCCGTCTTCCCGATGGCTTTCGCCGTCGCCGCGTCGCGGATGCCGAAGCCCACGCCCACCGGTACTTTCACGTGTTCGCGGATGCGAGGCAGCATGCGTTCGACCGCGACCGTGTCGAGATGGCCGGCGCCGGTGACGCCCGTGAGCGACACGTAGTAGACATAGCCGCTCGCCACGCGCGCGACTTCGCGGATGCGCTGGTCCGTGCTCGTCGGCGCGAGCAAAAAGATCAGGTCCATGCCGTGCGCGCGCAGCTTGTTCGCGAACTCCTCGCACTCCTCGGGCGGATAGTCCACGACGAGCAGTCCGTCCACGCCGGCTGCGGCGCAATCGCGGATGTACGCGTCCTTGCCGTGCACGCCGTCGTAGCGCTCGACCGGGTTCGCATAGCCCATGAGCACGACCGGCGTGGCGTTGTCGCGCTCGCGGAACGTGCGCACCATCTGCAGCACCTGCTTCATGCCGACACCGAGAGCCAACGCGCGCTCGCCGGCGCGCTGGATCACCGGGCCGTCGGCCATCGGGTCGGAGAAGGGCACGCCGAGTTCGATCACGTCGCAGCCCGCTTCGACCATGCCATGCATCACTTCGGGTGTGATGTCCGCGTACGGAAAGCCGGCCGTGATGTAGGGGACGAGCGCCTTGCGCTGGTGTTCGCGCAGCTTCGTGAACGTCGTGGCGATGCGGCTCATTTCGAATCCCCGCCCTTGACCTTCAGGCCGCGCATCGACGGGCGGTCGTAGAAGTCCACGCCCGCGAGATCCGCCACGGTGCCGATGTCCTTGTCGCCGCGGCCCGAGAGGTTCACCAGGATGTTCTGGTCGGGCTTCATGGTCTTCGCGAGCTTCATCGCGTAAGCGATCGCGTGGCTCGATTCGAGCGCGGGGATGATCCCTTCGGTGCGGCACAGGTAGTGGAACGCGTCGAGCGCTTCCTTGTCCGTGATGCCGACGTACTCGGCGCGCCCCGTGTCCTTGAGCCACGCGTGCTCGGGGCCGACGCCCGGGTAGTCGAGGCCGGCGCTCACGCTGTGCGTCTCGGTGATCTGGCCGTTCTCGTCCTGCAGGATGTACGTGCGGTTGCCGTGCAGCACGCCGGGCGAGCCGCGCTGCAGCGACGCGGCGTGCTTCGCGGTGTCGAGCCCTTCGCCCGCCGCTTCGACGCCGACCAGCTTCACCTGCCCGAACGGGATGTACGGATGGAAGATGCCCATCGCGTTGCTGCCGCCGCCGACGCACGCGATCACGACGTCCGGCTGCTTGCCGTGCGTCATCTCCGGCATCTGCTCGATGCATTCCTTGCCGATCACCGACTGGAAGTCGCGCACCATCATCGGGTAGGGATGCGGGCCCGCGACGGTGCCGATGATGTAGAACGTGTTGCCGACGTTCGTGACCCAGTCGCGCATCGCTTCGTTCAGGGCGTCCTTCAGCGTCTTGCTGCCGGATTCCACCGGCACGACGCGTGCGCCGAGCAGGTTCATCCGGTAGACGTTCGGGCTCTGGCGCTTGACGTCGGCGCTGCCCATGTAGACGACGCATTCGAGCCCGTAGCGCGCGCAGATCGTCGCGGCAGCCACACCGTGCTGGCCCGCGCCGGTCTCCGCGATCACCCGCGGCTTGCCCATGCGCCGCGCGAGCAGCGCCTGGCCGATCACGTTGTTGATCTTGTGCGCGCCGGTGTGGTTCAAATCCTCGCGCTTGAGGTAGATCTGCGCGCCGCCCATCTCGCGCGACATGCGGTCGGCGTGGTAGACGGGCGAAGGGCGGCCCACGAAGTGCTTGAGCTCGTAGGCGAACTCGGCGAGGAAGGCGGGGTCCTTGCGGTATTTCTCGTACGCCTCGCGCAACTGCGCGATCGCGTGCGTGAGCGTTTCGCTCACGAAACTGCCGCCATAGGCGCCGAAATGGCCGCTGTCGTCAGGTTGCTGGTAAGGGGAGGACATGGGAACTCTTTGCAAGTAGCGCGTCGGCGGCACGCACGGCCGCGACGAACCGGGAGATCTTTTCCGGGTCCTTGATGCCGCGAAGGGAAACCCCTTCGGTAGTGTCGGCCTCGACCCCGGAGCTCACGTCAACGGCCAGCGATTTGCATCGCGGCCGCACTTGCACGATGCCATCGGCCACGTTTGCAGGTGTCAACCCACCAGACAAGACGAGGTGAGCGTTGACGCTTGTTGGAAGTCGTGACCAATCGAATGCTTTCCCGGCGCCGCCGTAGCCCTCGACGTGCGCGTCCATCAGGACGGCGCGGGCGTGGGGGTGCTCGGAGCAGAATTTTACCAAGTCGAAGGCCGCGCCATCGAGGGGAATGCGCGCGACGGCGATGTAGGGATGCCGCCCCCGGGCGGTCGAGTCGAGGCATTGCCGCGCGGTCTCACCGCCGTGGAACTGCGCCCATGCATTCGGGATCTGCTGCAGCGCCTGGAGCACTCGACGCGGGTCCTCGTTCACGTACAGCAGCACCGGCGTGACGAAGGGCGGCAGGCGCCGCGCGAGTTCCGCGGCCCGCTCGATGGAGACGTGGCGCGGGCTCTTCTCGTACTGGATGAAGCCGACCGCGTCCGCGCCCGCCTGCGCCGCCGCGTCCACGTCCTCTTCGCGCGTGAGCCCGCAGATCTTGATGCGCGTGCGTTCGGGCGGCTTCATGGCAACCAATCATACGCAGCGGTGCGGCTGGGCAATTGCCACTTCGAGTCGTAGACCGGGCCGAGGAAATACAGGCCGTCGGGAGCGAACGTGGGCGCCGCGGCATCGCGGCTGCGCGCCTCGATCACTTCGCGCATCCACCCGGCACCCTGCAAGCCTTGCCCGACCGCGACGAGGCAGCCCATGATGTTGCGGATCATGTGGTGCAGGAATGCGTCGGCCTCGAAGTCGAAGCGCCAGTACGCGCCGCGGCGCGCGATGTCGAAGCGAGTGAGCGTCTTCACGGGGCTGCGCGCCTGGCATTCGGACGCGCGGAACGACGTGAAGTCGTGTGTGCCCAGCAGGTGCCGCGCGGCTTCGCGCATCGCGCTTTCATCGAGCGCGCGAAACACCCAGCCGGCGCGCCCGGCCTCGACGCTCGGCCGCACGTGCGACTCGAGCAGCACGTACGAATAGCGGCGGGCGACGGCGCTCGCGCGCGAATGGAACTCGTCCGGCACCGGCCTGGCCCACTGCACCGCGATGTCGGGCGGCAGGAAGCGGTTGGTGCCGCGCATCCACGAGAACTCCTCGCGTTGCAATGCGGTGTCGAAGTGCACGACCTGCATCAGCGCGTGGACACCGGCGTCCGTGCGGCCGGCGCAGACGGTCGAGACGCGCTGGGTGGTGAACTGCGCGAGCGCTTCCTCGAGCTTGTCCTGCACGGTGCGGCGCGAAGGCTGGCTTTGCCAGCCTTCGTAGGAAGTGCCGAGGTAACTGATTCCCAGGGCCAGCCGCATCGCCGGCATGCTAGCGCGAGAGCGCGATCAGCTGATTTCCGCGAGGAACTTCTGCGCGGCGCTCTTCAGCTCGCCGGATGCTTCGGCGATGACTTCCTGCGCGAGCGTGCGCGCACCGTCGGGATCGCCGATCGCGTTGAACTCCTGCGCGAGCGCAAGCTTGGTGGCGAGCGGGTCGCCGCCGGTGTCGTCGAAGCCTTCCGTGGACAGCGGCGAGCCAGCGGTGGTCGGCCCTTCGGAGTCGGGACCGTTGGCTTTCCCTGCGGCCGCGGCGGGCGCGGGAGCCGGCGCGGCCGCGTCCTTCTTCGTGCCCGGCAGGTCGAGCGACAGTGAACCGAGATCGAATTCGAGCATGCCGTCGTCCGGCGCAGCGGGCGCGGCGGCCACCGGCGCGGGCGCGGGCGGCACCGGAGTGGCGTCGAAGTTCAGGCTGTGTTCGTCGAGCACCAGGTCCGGCGCATCGAGCGTTGCAGCGGCGGCGGGCGCGGGGGCCCGCGCTGCAGCGGCGGGCTCGGCGCCGAAATCGAGGTCCAGTGCGGGCATGTCCGCCGCGGCTTCGACGGCCTGGGTGCGATCGAACGTCTGCGGCGCAGCGGCCGGCGCGGCCATGGCCTGCGTGCGCTCCGCGGTGGCAACGGGTGCGCTCACATCGGGCGCCGCGTCGTCCAGCGAGAAATCCAGGTCGAGGTCGATGTCGGGTTGGGCCGCAGCCTCCGCGGCGATCGCCTGCGTCTGCATCGCCTCGCCGAATGCGGCAGGCGCGGCGGGCGAGCCGACGGCAGCGGCCGCCGCAACGGCGCCGTCGCTCGGCTGGCCACCGGGGCGATAGAGCGAGTTCGTCGGGTCGAGCTCCTGGCCGAGCTCGCAGATCTTTTCCCAATCGGGGCCTTCGCCGTGCGAGAGGCCGTAGGCCTCGGTGGCGATCAGCTCGAAGGCCTTGGCGTCGCGGCGCTTCGCGTAGATCTCGAGCAGCTTCGTGTGGATCGCCACGCGTTGCGGCTGCGTGCGCAGCGCTTCCTTGAGGATCTCCTCGGCCTGCAGGTCGCGGCCGTACGCGAGATACACGTCGGCTTCGGCTACGGGGTCGACGTCGCCCGCGGCGTCGAGCTGGCTCGGCGAATACACCATTGACGAGCCGGTGACGCCGCCTTCATTGGTGTCGATGCGCTGGCCGCCGCTCGCGCCGAAGAACGAGTCGGGTTGCAGCCGGCTTTCGAGGAAGGACGAATCGACCTGCGCCGACTTCTTGCGCTGCTGCAGGCGATAGAACCCGAAGCCGGCAGCGAGCAGCACGATCAGCCCGGCGCCTGCGACGAGCAGCGGGTTGTCCAGCAACTGGTCGATGAAACTGGGCTGCGGCGGCGTCGCAACAGCGGGCTTTGCTGGGGGCTTGGCCGCTGCAGCGACGCTGGCGACGGCTGGCGCGGGCTTTGCGGCCGACGCGGGCGCGGTCATGGCCGATGCGCTGGCGACCGCAGGAGCGGCGGCAGGCGCGATCGCCGAGGCAGCCGTCGTTGCAGCGGGCGTCGCTGCCGGAGCGGGTTTGGCGGCCACCGCAGGAGCGGGGGTGGGCGCGGGTGCAGGCGTTGCGGCGGCCGGGGCAGGGGCCGGCTTCGCGGCCATCGCGCCCGGCGTGCCGAGCGGCACAGGAATGCCCGGCTTGCCGGCACTCGCTGCCGGCGCTGCGGTGCCCGCTGACTTGGCGGGCGTGCCGAGCTTGTTCAGTTCGGCGATGTTCTTGCTCAACTCCGCGACGCGCTGGGCGCTGTCCTGGGTTGCGCGCTCCTTCGCGATCTTGTCTTCGGTGCCGGTCTTGCCCGTGGCGCTGCCCTTCGACAGCGTCAGCTTGTCGGGTGCGTTCGCCGTGGGCTTCTTCTCTTCGACCTTCGCCGTGATCTTGCCCGACGACTGCCGTTCGGCCGGCGTGGCCTGCGCCTGCGGCACGTTCTCGGCGACGCGGCGGCGGAATTCGTTGAAGTCGCGGCTTTGCGCGACGAGTGTCTCGTGCGCGTCGTCCGGCGGGATCAACGCGGCTTCCTGCTCGCTCGGCACCTGCAACACGGCGCCGGCGCGGATGCGGTTGACGTTGCCGCCGATGAACGCGTCGGGGTTCGAGCGCAGCATCGCGACGAGCATCTGGTCCAGCGACACCGCCTCGGGCTTGTTGGCGCCGGCGATCTTGCCGGCCGTGTCGCCGGCCTTCACGGTGACCTGCTTGCCTTCGCCCGAAGGCGCCGCGGCAGGCGCGGGCGCTGCAGTGGGCGTGCGCGCGCCGCCGCGAGCGCGTGCGACCGGGGTGGCCGGCGGCAGCGGCGTGGGCGCGGTCGATTTCGCCCGCGGAGCAGGGCTGGCTTGCGCGGGCGCCGGAGCCTGGGCCTGCAGCGGTGGCTGCTGCGTCCGCATCGCGGGCGGATCGAACAGCATCGTGTATTCGCGCGTCAGGCGGCCCGACGACCAGCTGGTTTCCAGCAGGAGGTCGATGAACGGGTCGTCGATCGCGTGCGGGCTGACGACCCGCAGGATGTAGCTGCCGTCGCTGCGCTTTTCGAGCGTGACGCGCGCGTCGGCCAGCGCGGGGTTGTAGTCGAGGCCCTGCGCGCGGAATGTTTCGGGCGCGGCGAGGTTCACCTTCAGAGAGGCGACTTCCTCGGGAGTGATCTCGGGAATGTCGATCTCGGCGCGCAGCGGTTCGCCGATCGCGGAGCGCACGGTGACACGCCCCAGCGCAAGGGCGTTCGCGTCGCCGGCCCAGGTGGCGAGCAGCATGCTGGCGGCGAACGCCAACGTCGTGGCGCGCCAGTGCGGCCCACGAACCGAAGACTGCGTCCCCACTGCCTGCTCGCTGGGCAATCTCTTTCTTTTCATCGAACAAACGCCTCGACGCTAAATACCTGAAAAGACCATAACATCAATGTCTTAGGCTGACAAGCTGAGACAAGTTTTTAACTTCGCTGCGCGTTGACCTTTGGGGGTTGGTACGCACGGTGTCGTTGTGATGGACCAACATCGGCTGCAAAAAACGGCCCGTCAACGCAAGGTCACGGGCCGCTCGCGGGGCAGAGGGGAGGCGAGAGGAAGTTGTGTCGCTATGCATCCAGCAGGATGCGCAGCATGCGGCGCAACGGCTCGGCGGCCCCCCACAGCAACTGGTCGCCGATGGTGAAGGCGCCGACGTACTCGGGCCCCATCGCCATCTTGCGGATGCGGCCCACGGGAATCGACAGCGTGCCGGTGACGTTCACCGGCGTCAGCGACGCGAGGGTCGCCTCGCGCGTGTTGGGCACGACCTTCACCCATTCGTTGTCCGCGGCGATCAGCGCTTCGATGTCCGCCACGGGCACGTCCTTCTTCAACTTGAACGTCAATGCCTGGCTGTGGCAGCGCATCGCGCCGACGCGCACACAAAAGCCGTCCACCGGCACCGCCGCCGCGGCGAAGCCCGGGCCCTGGCCGAGGATCTTGTTGGTCTCGGCGCCGCCTTTCCATTCCTCGCGCGAGACGCCGTTGCCCAGGTCCTTGTCGATCCACGGGATCAGCGACCCGGCGAGCGGAACGCCGAAGTGTTCGATCTCGCCGCCCGACATCCGCTGCTGGCGCGCCAGCACCTTGCGGTCGATCTCGAGGATCGCGGACTTCGGGTCGGCGAGCAGTTCGCGCACATCCGCATTGAGCGTGCCGAATTGCGTGAGCAGCTCGCGCATGTGCTGCGCGCCGCCACCGGAGGCGGCCTGGTAGGTCATCGTCGACATCCATTCGACCAGGCCGGCTTTGTACAGCGCGCCGACGCCCATCAGCATGCAGCTCACGGTGCAATTGCCGCCGACCCAGTTCTTGCCGCCCCTGGCGAGCGCGCCGGTGATCACGGGCATGTTGACCGGGTCGAGGATGATGACCGCGTCGTCCTTCATGCGCAGCGTCGATGCGGCGTCGATCCAGTGGCCGTTCCAGCCGGCCGCGCGCAGTTTCGGGAACACCTCTGTCGTGTAGTCGCCGCCTTGCGCGGTGATGACGATGTCGCACTTGCGCAGCTGCTCGATGTCGAAGGCGTCCTTCAGCGTCGCCTCGTTCTTCGCCTGGGCCGGCGCCTTGCCGCCGGCGTTCGACGTGGAGAAGAACACCGGCTCGATGAACCGGAAGTCGCCTTCGGCCTGCATGCGGTCCATCAGGACCGAGCCGACCATGCCGCGCCAGCCGACGAGGCCGACCAGCGGTTGTTGCGAGGAGAGTGCCATTTGTCGAACGCCCTTTCTGTGGATCCTTGGTTTCCCCGGCTCGTCTGGCCGGGGAAGGGCGCATGACGAACCGGAGCTTGCTAGCTCTTCGTCGTCTTCTTGGAGATCGCGGCCACGACGGCATCACCCATCTCGCGGGTGCCGACCTTTTGCGTGCCTTCCGACCAGATGTCCGCCGTGCGCAGCCCCTGCGCGAGCACGTGCTTGACCGCCGACTCGATCCGTTCGGCGGCCTGGGGCTGGTTCAACGAGAAGCGAAGCATCATGGCTGAAGACAATATTGTAGCCAGAGGATTCGCGATTCCCCTGCCCGCGATGTCGGGCGCGCTGCCGTGGCTCGGCTCGTACAGCCCTTGGCTCGACGCGTTCAGGCTCGCCGACGGCAGCATGCCGATCGACCCGGTGAGCATGGAAGCCTCATCCGAGAGGATGTCGCCGAACATGTTGCCCGTGACGACCACGTCGAACTTCTTCGGCGCGCGCACGAGCTGCATCGCGGCGTTGTCCACGTACATGTGGTCGAGTTCGACATCGGGGTACTGCAGGCCGACCTCGGTGACGATGTCCTTCCAGAACTGGAAAGTCTCCAGCACGTTCGCCTTGTCGACGCTCGTCACGTGCTTGCCGCGCTTGCGCGCCGCCTGGAAAGCGACGTGCGCGATGCGCTCGATCTCGGGCCGCGTGTAGCGCATCGTGTCGAACGCTTCTTCGGCGCCGGGGAACAGGCCGTCGGGGGACGTGCGCCGCCCGCGCGGCTGCCCGAAGTAGATGTCGCCGGTCAGCTCGCGGATGATCAGGATGTCCAGGCCCGCGACGAGCTCGGGTTTGAGGCTCGACGCGTGCACGAGCTGTTCGTAGCAGATCGCCGGGCGGAAGTTCGCGAACAGGCCGAGGTTCTTGCGCAATCCGAGGATCGCCTGCTCGGGACGAAGCGCGCGCTCGAGCTTGTCGTACTTCCAGTCGCCCACCGCGCCGAACAGGACCGCGTCGGCTTCCTTCGCGAGCTTCAGCGTGGAGTCGGGCAGGGGATGGCCGTGCGCTTCGTACGCGGCGCCGCCGACCAGCGCCGTCTCCATCTCGAACGCCAGGTCGAGGACGCGCAGGACCTTCACCGCTTCGGCGACGATTTCCTGGCCGATGCCGTCACCCGGCAGCACTGCGATTTTCATGGGGGCCTCGATGCTTTCGTTTCGTTGGGCAGGGCGAGCAGCGTTTCGCGCACGCGGCCGAGCAGGCCCGGGTTGCGCACTTGCCGCCCGCTCACGAGGTAGGACACGTTGTCCGCCATCGTCTCTTCGGGATGGATGATGTAGGGCGTGTTGCCCCCGAGTTGCTCCACATACGACTCGGTGCGGAATGCCGGGAACCACACCAGCTGCCCGTCGCGGCGGACCGGCACGGTCGATTGGCCATCGACGGACGGTTCGACGGCGAGCAGGCGCACGTCCATCACCGCGAAGATCAACTCACCCACCTTTGGCATGCGCCGGGCGACGAGCACCGGCATCACCGTGAACGGGCCGTCGGGCGTTTCGATGCGGATCGCGTGGCGGTTGTGCGGCGCGTCGGGATTGGAAAGGCGCGCGTCCTGCCACTCGGCGGGCCACGCGAGTTCCGGTGCGTCCGTGAAACCCAGCAGCGCGTACAAGCGGCTGGCGCCGGCGGCATGGTGGCGGCTCCAGACATGGAACAACTCGTGCGCCACCAGCTCGGTGTCGGTGACGTGCGGCTCCTCGAAGCCCGCCGGCAGGAAGACGGTGTCCCCGCGCGTGAATGGTGACTCGGACCCGTCCTTGCCGTTCGTGCACGCGATCGTGACCGTAGCCGGCAGCTGCAGGTGCAGTTGCACGAACCTGGGTGCAACCTCGGTCGCAGCGTCGGTCCATCGCTTCACCTGTGCCGGCGTGCACGCCAGCGCGGTCGCGGCGAGCGCTGCCTTGAATTCGCGCTCCGACACCGGAAGGCTCGCGCGACCCACGGCCGCGGCGCGGTGGAATGCGCCTGTGGTCGCGGTCCAGTCGTCGTCGGCCGCGGCGAGCCGGCGCGTCTGCGCGGCGGAAGCGAAGTGGAAGTGCGTGCCCGCGGCCTGCACGTCCTGCGCCCGCAGCGGCGCGCAGACCGCGAGGAGCAGCGCGGCGATGAAGGTGGCGCACTTCACTGCAGCGTGTGCGCGAGCCAGGGTTTGGTCGCGAGGCGGCGCGCTTCGAATTGCCGGATTTCGTCGGCGTGGCGCAGTGTGAGGCCGATGTCGTCGAGCCCGTTCAGGAGGCAATAGCGGCGGAACGGCTGCACGTCGAACGCCAGTTCGCCGCCTTGCGGCGTGACGATCACCTGCCGTTCGAGGTCGACCGTCAGTTCGTAGCCGGGAAAGGCGTGGACCTCGTCGAACAGGCGCGAGACCTGCGCCTCGGGCAGCACGATCGGCACCAGGCCGTTCTTGAAGCAGTTGTTGAAGAAGATGTCGGCGTAGCCCGGCGCGACGATCGCGCGGAAGCCGAACTGGTCGAGCGCCCACGGCGCGTGCTCGCGCGAGGAGCCGCAGCCGAAGTTCTTGCGCGCGAGCAGGATCGAGGCGCCCTGGTAGCGCGGCTGGTTCAGGACGAAATCCGCGTTGGGCTTGCGATCGGCCTGCGGCTTGCCGACCCAGCCCGGGTCGGTGTAGCGCCACTCGTCGAACAGGTTCTCACCGAAGCCCGTCTTGCGGATCGACTTGAGGAACTGCTTGGGGATGATCGCGTCGGTGTCGACGTTCTCGCGATCCATCGGGGCCACGAGGCCTTTGTGAACGATGAACTTCTTCACTGGGAGGCACCTCTAGGCGAATTGGCGGACGTCGACGAAATGCCCGTGCACCGCGGCGGCGGCGGCCATCGCGGGACTCACGAGATGCGTGCGGCCGCCGGCGCCCTGGCGGCCTTCGAAATTGCGGTTGCTGGTCGATGCGCAGCGCTCACCCGGCTCGAGGCGGTCGGCGTTCATCGCGAGGCACATCGAGCAGCCCGGCTCACGCCACTCGAAACCGGCGGCGCGGAAGATCTCGTGCAGGCCTTCGCGCTCGGCCTGCTCCTTCACGACGCCCGAGCCCGGCACGACCATCGCGACCTTGATGGTCTTCGCGACCTTCTGCCCGAGCTGCTTCACGACGTGCGCCGCTTCGCGCAGGTCCTCGATGCGGCTGTTGGTGCACGACCCGATGAACACCTTGTCGACGTAGATGTCGTCCAGCCGCTTGCCCGGCTCCAGGCCCATGTAGGTGAGCGCACGTTCGATCGCGCCGCGCTGGTTCGCGTCCTTCACCGCGTCGGGATCGGGCACGCGTCCATCGATGGCCATCACCATCTCGGGCGATGTGCCCCATGTCACTTGCGGCAGGATCTTCGCTGCGTCGAGCTCGACGACGGTGTCGAACTTCGCGTCGGCATCGGATTGCAGCGTGCGCCAGTACGCGACGGCCTGGTCCCACTCCACACCTTTGGGCGCCAGCGGCCGGCCCTTGACGTACTCGATGGTCTTGTCGTCGACGGCGACGAGGCCCGCACGGGCGCCGGCTTCGATCGCCATGTTGCACACGGTCATGCGGCCTTCCATCGACAGCGCGCGGACCGTGGAGCCCGCGAACTCGATCGTGTAGCCGGTGCCGCCGGCCGTGCCGATCCTGCCGATGATCGCGAGCACCACGTCCTTCGCCGTGACGCCGCGCGCGAGCACGCCTTCGACGCGCACGAGCATGTTCTTCGCCTTCTTCGCGAGCAGCGTCTGCGTCGCCATCACGTGCTCGACTTCGCTGGTGCCGATGCCGTGCGCCAGCGCGCCGAACGCGCCGTGCGTGGACGTGTGCGAGTCGCCGCAGACGACCGTCATGCCGGGCAGCGTCGCGCCTTCCTCGGGGCCGATCACGTGGACGATGCCCTGGCGCTTCGACAGGAACGGGAAGTACGCGGCGGCGCCGAACTCGGCGATGTTCCTGTCGAGCGTGGTGACCTGCTCCTTGCTCACCGGGTCGTCGATGCCGGCGTAGCCGCGCTCCCAACCGGTCGTCGGCGTGTTGTGGTCGGCGGTGGCGACGATGGAGCTGATGCGCCACACCTTGCGGCCCGCTTCGCGCAGGCCCTCGAACGCTTGCGGGCTCGTCACCTCGTGCACGAGATGGCGGTCGATGTAGAGGATGGTCGTGCCGTCGTCCTCGGTGCGGACGACGTGCTCGTCCCAGATCTTGTCGTAGAGGGTGCGTGCCATGGGTCTTGCTTCCGTTCGATTCTATGCGGCGGCCCGCTGCGGCGCCTGCGCGCCGGCGCGAGCCTGCAGGTGCTCGACGAGCGTGCGCGCCGTGAGCGGCAGCGCGTCGAAATCACGCGCCACGAGGTTGATCTCGCGCACGGCCCACGCATCGGTGAGGCGCACGCAATGCAGCTGGCCGGCGCCGCGCAGCAGCTCGAAAGCGCGGCGCGGCATCACGCCCACGCCGAGGCCGTTGTCGATCATCCGGCACATCGCGTCGAGCGCGGTGACTTCGATGCGCAACCGGATCGTGGCGCCCGCGGCCGCGGCGGCCTCGCGCATCGCGACGTAGATGGAGCTGTTGGAGTGCAGGCCGACGTGGTCGAATTCGAGCGAGTCCACGAAAGCGAGTTCGCGCCGCTTCGCGAGCGGGTGCGAGCGCGGCGCGACCAGCACGAGCTCGTCGCGGCGATACGGCCGCTGCGCGAGTTGCGCGCCGAGTGCGAGCCCTTGCGTGTTGCACACGCCGATGTCCGCCGCGCCCTCGTGCACGGCGCGCGCGACCTCGCTGGACAGGTGCTCCTGCAGGTCGATCTTCACCTGCGGGTGTTCGCGCGCGAACGCGCCCAGGTCCTCGGGCAGGAACTGCACCACCGCGGAGATGTTCGCGTGCATGCGCACGTGGCCGCGCACGCCGTCCGCGTACTCCGACAGCTCGGCCTGCATCTTCTCCAGGCCGAACAGCACCGAGCGCGCGTGGTGCAGCAGGCTCTGGCCGGCGGGCGTGAGGCTTACGCCGCGCGTGTGGCGATAGAGCAGCGGTGTTTCGAGCGCTGCCTCGAGGTCCGACAGGCGCTTGCTCACGGCCGATGCCGCGATGAACTCGCGCTCGGCCGCGCGGCCGATCGAGCCGAGCTCGCACACCGCCACGAACAGCTGCAGCGAGGTGAGGTCGAGTTTGCGGACGAAGGAGCGGTCGGCGGTGGACATCGCGATCGACGATGGTGATTCGCGATTGTCCCTTGGATTCGCGCGGCTCGTCATCGCGGATCGCGATGACCCTGCCCGGAAACGAGAAAGCCCGCCGAAGCGGGCCGTCGAGAGCGTGCCCGGCCGCTTACCGCTGCGCCATCGGCTTGACGTCGCGCCTGGGCGAGCCCGTGAACAGCTGGCGCGGACGGCCGATCTTGTACTCCGGGTCGCCGATCATCTCGTTGAGCTGCGCGATCCAGCCGACCGTGCGCGCGAGCGCGAAGACCGCGGTGAACAGCGACACCGGGATGCCGATCGCGCGCTGCACGATGCCCGAGTAGAAGTCCACGTTCGGGTACAGCTTGCGCGAGACGAAGTACTCGTCTTCCAGCGCCACCTTCTCCAGGGCCATCGCCAGCTTGAACAGCGGGTCGTTGTTCAGGCCCAGCTCGTTCAGCACTTCGTAGCAGGTCTCGCGCATCAGCTTGGCGCGCGGGTCGTAGTTCTTGTACACGCGGTGGCCGAAGCCCATCAGCTTGATGCCGGAGTTCTTGTCCTTCACCTTCGTGACGAACTCGCCGATCTTCGCGACGCCGCCCATCTGCTGGATGTCCTCCAGCATGTTCAGCGCGGCTTCGTTGGCACCGCCGTGCGCGGGGCCCCACAGGCACGCGACACCGGCTGCGATCGCGGCGAACGGGTTCGTGCCCGACGAGCCGCACAGGCGCACGGTGGACGTCGACGCGTTCTGCTCGTGGTCCGCGTGCAGGATGAAGATGCGGTCGAGGGCGCGCACCAGCACGTCGTTGGGCTTGTAGTCCTCGCATGGCGTCGCGAACATCATGCGCATGAAGTTCGCGGTGTAGCTCAGGTCGTTCTTCGGGTACATGTACGGCTGGCCCGCGCTGTACTTGTACGCCATCGCGACGAGCGTCGGCATCTTCGCGATCAGGCGCACGGCGGAGATCGCCCGATGCTCCGGGTTATGGATGTCGGTGCTGTCGTGATAGAAGGCCGACAGCGCGCCCACCAGCCCGGTCATCACCGCCATCGGGTGCGCATCGCGGCGGAAGCCGCGCAGGAAGAACTGCATCTGCTCGTTGACCATCGTGTGATGGGTCACGTTGCCCACGAATTCGTCCTTCTGCTGCTTGTTCGGCAGTTCGCCGTTGAGCAGCAGGTAGCAGGTCTCGAGGAAGTCGCACTGCGTCGCGAGCTGCTCGATCGGGTAGCCGCGGTACAGCAGCTCGCCCTTGTCGCCGTCGATGTACGTGATCGCGGACTGGCACGCGGCGGTGGAGAGGAAGCCCGGGTCGTACGTGAACATCCCGGTCTGCGCGTAGAGCTTGCGGATGTCGATCACATCCGGCCCGATGCTGCCGGAGTACACGGGCAGTTCGACGCTGGGGCTGCCGTTCGAGAACGACAGGGTGGCTTTGGTGTCGGCGAGTTTCATGGCTGTTTCCTATCTTGGCCGTTGCCTTTGCGGGAATGCCTCAGCGGCTCCTGAGCATCCCCAAAACCTCTGTGATGTCTCTTGTATCCAGTTCGCCGGGGGGCGACTTGCGCTGGAGCAAGAGATCCAGCAGGTCGTTGTCCGCGAGTTCCATCAGCTGCGACAGCGCGGCGGCCTGCCGGACCGTCAGCGCGGCCGCATGCCGCTCGAAGAACCGCTCGATGAACAGGTCATTTTCCAGCAAACCCCGGCGGCAGCGCCACCGCAGCCGGGACAATGATCTTTCATCCAGCGGTTCGTCATCCATCACACGGCGCGCCGGACCATCAGTTCCTTGATCTTGCCGATCGCGGCCGTCGGGTTCAGCCCCTTCGGGCAGACGTCCGTGCAGTTCATGATCGTGTGGCAGCGGAACAGGCGGTACGGATCCTCGAGGTTGTCCAGGCGCTCGCCGGTGGCCTGGTCGCGGCTGTCGGCGATGAAACGGTAGGCTTGCAACAGGCCCGCTGGGCCGACGAACTTGTCGGGATTCCACCAGAAGCTCGGGCAGCTGGTCGAGCAGCTCGCGCACAGGATGCACTCGTACAGGCCGTTGAGCTCGTCGCGTTCCTCGGGCGACTGCAGGCGCTCCTTCTCGGGCGGCACCGTGTCGTTGACGAGGTAGGGCTTGATCGAGTGGTACTGCTTGAAGAAGTCCGTCATGTCCACGATCAGGTCGCGGATCACCGGCAGCCCGGGCAGCGGCTTGAGCGTGATCACGCCCGGCAGCGTGAGCATGTTCGTCAGGCACGCGAGGCCGTTCTTGCCGTTGATGTTCATCGCGTCCGAGCCGCACACGCCTTCGCGGCAGGAGCGGCGGAACGACAGCGACGGGTCCTGCGCCTTGAGCTTCATCAGCGCGTCCAGCAGCATGCGCTCGTTGCCCTCGAGCTCGATCTGGACCGTCTGCATGAACGGCTTGGCGTCCTTCTCGGGGTCGTAGCGGTAGATGTGGAATGTGCGCTTCTGCATTTGCGTATCTTTAATTTAGTCGCAGATCCGGGCGGAATGCGGGCATACGTACTAGAACGTACGGACCTTCGGCGGCACGCTCTCGACAGTGAGCGGCTTCATGTGCACGGGCTTGTACGACAGGCGGTTGCCCTCGCTGTACCACAGCGTGTGCTTCATCCAGTTCGCGTCGTCGCGGCCGAGCGGGGCCTTCGGGTCGTCGGCCGGCTTCTCGTAGTCCATCACCGTGTGCGCGCCGCGGCATTCCTTGCGCGCGGCGGCCGAGACCATGGTCGCCTGCGCGCACTCGATGAGGTTCTCGACTTCGAGAGCCTCGATGCGCGCCGTGTTGAACACGCGCGACTTGTCCTTGAGCGCGATCGCATTGACCCGTTCGCGGATCCCGGCGACCTTCGCCACGCCTTCGTCCATGCCCGCCTGCGTGCGGAACACGCCGGCATGCTGCTGCATCGCCGCGCGGATGTCGTTGGCGACGTCCTGCGCGTATTCGCCGCTCGTGGCGCTTTCGAGGCGGTTCAGGCGCTCGAGTGCGCGGTCGGCGGCGTCCTTGGGCAAGTCCTTGTGTGTCGTGCTGCCGGCGAATCGCACGATGTGGTCGCCCGCCGCGCGCCCGAACACCAGCAGGTCCAGCAGCGAGTTGGTGCCCAGCCGGTTGGCGCCGTGCACGCTCACGCACGAGCACTCGCCGACGGCGTACAGGCCGTTCACGACTGCCTCGTTGTCGGCGCCCTTTTGCGTGACGACCTGCCCGTGGATGTTGGTCGGGATGCCGCCCATCTGGTAGTGGATGGTCGGCACGACGGGGATCGGCTCCTTCGTGATGTCGACGTTCGCGAAGTTGATGCCGATCTCGTACACGGACGGCAGGCGCTTGTGGATGGTCTCGGCGCCTAGGTGGTCCATCTTGAGCAGGACGTAATCCTTGTTGGGGCCGCAGCCGCGGCCTTCCTTGATCTCCTGGTCCATCGAGCGCGAGACGAAGTCGCGCGGCGCGAGGTCCTTGAGTGTCGGCGCGTAGCGCTCCATGAAGCGCTCGCCGTTGGAGTTGATCAGGATCGCGCCTTCGCCGCGGCAGCCTTCGGTGAGCAGGACGCCCGCGCCGGCGACGCCGGTCGGGTGGAACTGCCAGAACTCCATGTCTTCGAGCGCGATGCCCGCGCGCGCGGCCATGCCCAGGCCGTCGCCGGTGTTGATGTACGCATTGGTCGACGCCGCGAAGATGCGGCCCGCGCCGCCGGTGGCCAGCAGCGTCGTCTTCGCTTCGAGGATGTACAGGTCGCCCGTCTCCATCTCGAGCGCCGTCACGCCGACGACGTCGCCGCTCGCATCGCGGACCAGGTCGAGCGCCATCCACTCGACGAAGAAGTTCGTCTTCGCGCGGACGTTCTGCTGGTACAGCGTGTGCAGCATCGCGTGGCCGGTGCGGTCGGCGGCGGCGCAGGCGCGCTGCACCGGCTTCTCGCCGTAGTTCGCGGTGTGGCCGCCGAACGGGCGCTGGTAGATCGTGCCGTCGGGGTTCCGGTCGAACGGCATGCCCATGTGTTCGAGGTCGTACACGGCCTTCGGCGCTTCGCGGCACATGTACTCGATCGCGTCCTGGTCTCCGAGCCAGTCGCCGCCCTTGACCGTGTCGTAGAAGTGGTAGTGCCAGTTGTCCTCGGACATGTTGCCGAGCGACGCGCCGATGCCGCCCTGCGCGGCGACGGTGTGCGAGCGCGTCGGGAACACCTTCGAGAGCACGGCGACGCTGAGCCCGGCGCGCGCGAGCTGCAGCGACGCGCGCATGCCGGAGCCGCCGGCGCCGACGATCACGACGTCGAAGCGGCGGCGGGCGATGGAGGAGGAGTTGTAGGTCATTTTTCTTTCACACCCGCCACAGCACCTGCACGGCCCAGCCGGCGCAGCCCACGAGGTAGACGAGCACGACGGTCTGCAGCACCAGCCGCACGCCGACCGGCTTGACGTAATCCATCAGCACGTCGCGCATGCCGACCCACACGTGATAGAGCAGGCCGACGATGGTGGCGAACGTGAGCATCTTCATGCCCTGGCCGGCGAACAGGCCCGCCCACTTCTCGTAGCCGAGCGGGCCGCGCGAGAAGAGGATGCGCACGAGGATCGTGAGCGTGAAGATCGCCATCAGCGCGGCGGTGACGCGCTGCGCGAGCCAGTCGCGCGTGCCGTAGTGCGCGCCGACGACGGTGCGGCGCGAGCCGTAGTTCACCGGGCCTTGCCTCTTGGGAATGCTCATTCCTTCTTCTCTTTCTTGCGAGGGATCAGTACAGGCCGAACAGCTTCGCGCCGAGGATGATCGTGAGGAGGATGCCCGCGACGAGCGTGAACACCGCCGAGCGCTGGCCGAATTCCTTGGACACCGCCTTGTGGCTCACATCCATCCACAGGTGGCGCAGGCCGGCGATGAAGTGGTGCAGGTAGGACCAGATCAGCGCGAGCGCGACGAGCTTGACGAACCAGCCCGGCAGCGGGCCCGCGCCGTTGGCGAAGACGTTGCGAAAGCGCGCGAACGAAATTTCGGACGAGACCGACGTGTCGAACATCCAGATGATGAACGGCATCAGCACGAACATCGTCACGCCGCTGATGCGGTGGAGGATCGACACCTTGCCCGCTGCGGGAAGCCGGTACGTCGGGAGGTCGCGAAACGCGTTGATGTTCCGGAATTCAGGTCGCTGCGTGGCCGAGTCGGGCATGTGTCGCTTTCTTGTGCGGGCAACCGGAAATTCTACCTATCGCGGCGCAACAAGCTGACGCATGGGTTTCAACCTGCTTCGATCGCAGGGACGCAGCGGCTCAAATGAGCTCGTTGCGGTAGTGGTGCATGTCGGTGCGGTAGTGGCCGCGCCGCAGCTCCATGGGCGTGTCGTTGTAAGTGAAAGCGATTCGTTCCACGCTGAGCAGCGGCGAGCCGCGGTCGACACGGAGCAGCTGCGCCTGCTGCGCATCGGCGGCGACGGCGCGGATCTTCTCGGCCGCGCGCACCATGCGCACGCCGAACTCCAGTTCGAACATCGCGTAGGTCGGGCCCGCGTAGTTCGTCATCTGTTCGGCGGTGAGGCCCTTGAACGGAACGCCGGGCAACCACAGGTCTTCCAGGATGGTCGGCACTTCGCCGAACGCGAGCACGCGCCGCACCTGCATCACTGCATCGCCGGTGCGCAGCTGCAGTGCGCGCGCGATGTCGGCGCTGGCCCGCACGCGCTTGCAGTCGAGCACCATGCGATGCGCCGGGCCTTCGCTGCCGGAGTCGCCGCTGTCGGGCGCCAGGCGCAGGAAGCGGTACTGGACGTGCTGCTCGGCGTGCGTGGCGACGAACGTGCCCTTGCCTTGCCGCCGCACGACGAGGTTCTCGGCGGCGAGTTCGTCGATCGCCTTGCGCACCGTGCCCTGGCTCACGCGATAGCGCGCGGCCAGCTCCATTTCGCTCGGGATCGATTCGCCCGGCTTCCACTCGCCGGCCTGCAGGCTTTGCAGGATCAGCCCCTTGATCTGCTGGTACAGCGGGCTGAACGCCGGCGTGCCCGCGTCGCGGGCGTCGTCGGGAAGGGGAGTGGCGGCCATGGTGCGTCGGGATTCAAGGCAATCATATCTTATATAAGATACAAGACAAATTGACGGGTCCGGGGCGCGCGAGTAAACTTCGCCGCTGTCACGCGCTGCGCACGCGCGAGCCGCCGCCCCGGCGCGCAACACGAATCCGCAACCACCCTCCGGAGAACCCCATGAGCAAGAAGCCCGTCCGCGTCGCCGTCACCGGCGCCGCCGGCCAAATCGGTTACGCCCTCCTGTTCCGCATCGCCTCGGGCGAGATGCTCGGCAAGGACCAGCCGGTGGTCCTGCAGCTGCTGGAGATCCCGGACGAGAAGGCGCAGAAGGCGCTCAAGGGCGTGATGATGGAGCTGGAGGACTGCGCGTTCCCGCTGCTGGCCGGCATGGAAGCGCACGGCGACCCGAACACCGCGTTCAAGGACACCGATTACGCGCTGCTCGTCGGCGCGCGTCCGCGCGGCCCGGGCATGGAGCGCAAGGACCTGCTGTCGGCCAACGCGCAGATCTTCACGGCGCAGGGCAAGGCGCTGGACAAGGCCGCGTCGCGCAACGTGAAGGTGCTCGTCGTCGGGAATCCCGCCAACACCAACGCGTACATCGCGATGAAAAGCGCGCCGTCGCTGCCGCGCCGCAACTTCACCGCGATGCTTCGCCTGGACCACAACCGCGCGCTGTCGCAGGTCGCCGCCAAGACGGGCTGCAAGGTTGCCGACATCGAGAAGCTGTGCGTGTGGGGCAACCACTCGCCGACGATGTACGCCGACTACCGCTTCGCCACCTGCAACGGCAAGCCGGTCAAGGACATGATCGGCGACGACGCGTGGAACAAGGACGTGTTCCTGCCCACCGTCGGCAAGCGCGGCGCCGCGATCATCGAAGCGCGCGGCCTGTCGTCGGCCGCATCGGCCGCCAATGCCGCGATCGACCACATGCACGACTGGGCCATGGGCACCGACGGCAAGTGGGTGACCATGGGCATCCCGTCGGACGGCTGGTACGGGATCCCGAAGGACACGATGTTCGGCTTCCCCGTCACGACGTCCGGCGGCGACTACAAGGTCATCGAGGGCCTGCCGATCGACGCGTTCTCGCAGGAGCGCATCAACCTCACGCTCAAGGAATTGCAGGAAGAACAGCAGGGTGTGGCCCACCTCCTGTAATCGACAAGGCGCGCACGACGATGGCCGACTGGAATCCTGCGCTGTACCGCCGCTTCGAGGATGAGCGCACGCGGCCGGCGCGGGAGCTCCTCGCCCGCGTGCCGCTCGCAAATTGCAAGCTCGCCTATGACCTCGGCTGCGGGCCGGGCAATTCGACCGAGTTGATCGTCGAGCGGTTTCCCGATGCGGAAGTCGTCGGCGTCGACAATTCACCCTCGATGCTCGAGAGTGCGCGCAAGCGCCTGCCGCACACGGGGTTCGAGCTGGCCGACGCCGGCACGTGGCAGCCGGCGCGGGCACCGGACCTGATCTACGCGAACGCGACGCTGCAATGGGTGCCCGGCCACGAGAGCCTCTTTCCGCGCCTGTTCTCGCTGCTTGCGCCCGGCGGCGTGCTCGCCGTGCAGATGCCCGACAACCGCCAGGAGCCCACGCATCGCGCGATGCGCGAGGTGGCGTCGCAGCAGCCGTGGGCCGCGGTGATCGGCGATCCCGACGCGGTGCGCACGGACCTACTGGCGATCGTCGGGTACTACGACCTGCTCGCCAAAGGCGCGGCGAAGGTCGACGTGTGGCACACGATCTACCAGCACCCCATGGTCTCCCCCGCCGCGATCGTGGAGTGGGTGAGCGGCACTGGCTTGCGCCCGTTCGTCGATCCGTTGCCGGCCGACCTGCGCACTAGCTATCTCGCGAAATACGAACAATGCATCGCGCGCGACTACCCGGTGCGCGCCGACGGGAAATACCTGCTCGCCTTCCCGCGCCTGTTCATCGTGGTGCAAAAACCCGAATGAACGCACGCGTGCATCCGCGCGAAGCGCTGCTCGGCGCGCAGGCCGGCGCGATCGCGCTGCCCGTGTGCGACCACTACAGCGGCGTCGAGGCGCGCATGCGCAAGAGCCTGCAGTTGCAGCAGGAGATGATCGACGAGTTCGGCGCGTGCGTGTTCGACGTCACGCTCGACTGCGAAGACGGCGCACCAGTGGGCGCGGAGGCCGAGCACGCGGAACTGGTCGTCGCGCTGGCCACGTCGTCCAGCGCCAAGGCGCGCGTCGCCGTGCGCGTGCATCCGGTCGACCATCCGAAGTTCGAACAGGACGTGAAGATCATCGCCGGGCAGGCGGGGCGCAAGCTGTGCCACATCATGTTGCCCAAGGTCGAGCGCGTCGAGGACGTCGAGTTCGCCTGCCGCACGATCGATGCTGCCGGCGCGGCAGGCTTGCCGGTTCATGCGCTCATCGAATCGCCTGCGGCCGTCCATCGCGCATTCGACATCGCCGCGCATCCGCGCATCCAGTCGCTCAGTTTCGGGCTGATGGATTTCGTCTCCGCGCACGGCGGCGCGATTCCCGCCGAGGGCATGGGCATCGAAGGCCAGTTCACGCATCCGCTGGTGGTGCGCGCGAAAGCGGAGATTGCGTCGGCCGCGCATGCGAACGGCAAGGTGCCGTCGCACGGCGTCGTCACGGAGTTCAAGGACAAGCAGGCGTTCAGCCGCGCCGCGCAACGTGCGATGCGCGAGTTCGGCTTCACGCGCATGTGGAGCATCCACCCCGACCAGATCCGCCCGATCCTCGAAGCCTTCGCGCCTGAAACGAAGGACATCGACACCGCCGCGCGAATTCTCATCGACGCGCAAGCGGCCGGGTGGGCGCCGATCAGCCATGGCGGAAAGCTGGAGGACAGGGCCAGCTACCGCTACTACTGGCAGGTGCTCGAGAGGGCGCACCGCACCGGAAGGAAGCTGCCCCGGGAAGCGGCGCGGTGGTTCGGCACCGGCCCGCGCGAATGACGCACACAGGAGACAAGCAGTGAAGATTCTTCTCGCCACGATCGTTCTCGCCGCCGCGCCGGGGCTGGCCCTGGCGCAGGCGCCGCAGGCGAAGCCCGCGAAGTCCAAGGCCAGCGACGTCGTCCGCAAACGCGGCGGCAAGAAAGTGCCCAAGACCGCGGAAGAAAAAGTCGAGATCGACGACGATCCCGCCGTCGTGCTCACGCCCGCCGAGCTGGAGACCGCGAAGAAGGTCTACGTGGGCGACATCAAGTGCGAGCTCGGCGCCGTCGTGCACGTCACGCCGCACAAGCGTGAAGGCTTCTTCATCGTTCGCACCGGCCTGCAGCGCTTCCGCATGCACCCGGTCGAAAGTCGCACGGGCGCGATCCGCCTGGAAGACCCGGTCGCCGGGGCGATGTGGTTGCAGCTTTCGAACAAGTCCATGCTGATGAGCCAGAAATTCGGGATGCGCCTGGCCGACGAATGCATGAGCCCGCAGCAGGCCGCCGTCGCCGAAGACATGAAGTCCAGGCCGCCCATCAACATCCTCGAGCCCGCGCCTGCCGCCGCCCCGGCTGCGCCCGTTGCGACGCCCGCGGCTTCCGCGGCATCGCAATGAACGAATGACACGAAGCCCAAGAACGGAGAACGCCATGTTGCAAGCCTATTCCGAACACGTTGCCGAGCGCGCCGCGCTGGGCATCCCGCCGCTGCCGCTGACGGCCCGGCAGACCGCCGACCTCGTCGAGCTGCTGAAGAACCCGCCGGCCGGCCAAGCCGACTTCCTCCTGGACCTCATCACGCACCGCGTGCCGGCCGGCGTGGATGACGCCGCGAAGGTGAAGGCCGGCTATCTCGCCGCCGTCGCGAAGGGCACCGAGAAGTGCCCGGTGATGACGCGCGACATGGCGACCCAGCTGCTCGGCACCATGCTGGGCGGCTACAACATCGGCCCGCTGGTCGACCTGCTCGGCGACAAGGACGTCGGTGCCGCGGCCGCGGAAGGCCTGAAGAAGACGCTGCTGATGTTCGACCAGTTCCACGACGTCAAGGAAAAAGCGGACCAGGGCAACGCGAACGCGAAGGCGGTGATCCGCAGCTGGGCCGACGCCGAGTGGTTCACGTCGCGCCCCGAGGTGCCGAAGTCGCTCAAGGTCACGGTGTTCAAGGTCACCGGCGAGACGAACACGGACGACCTGTCGCCCGCGCCCGATGCGTGGAGCCGTCCCGACATCCCGCTGCACGCGCTGGCGATGCTGAAGAACCCGCGCCCCGGCATCGTGCCCGACGAGGAGGGCAAGCGCGGCCCCGTCAAGCTGATCGACCAGCTCAAGGCCAAGGGCAACGTCGTCGCGTACGTCGGCGACGTGGTCGGCACCGGCTCGTCGCGCAAGTCCGCAACCAACAGCGTGTTGTGGTGGACGGGCGACGACATCCCGTTCGTGCCGAACAAGCGCTTCGGCGGCGTGTGCCTCGGCTCGAAGATCGCGCCGATTTTCTACAACACGATGGAAGACGCGGGCGCGCTGCCGATCGAACTCGACGTCGCGAAGATGGAGACGGGCGACGTGATCGAGCTGCGCCCCTACGAAGGCAAGGCGCTGAAGAACGGCGAAGTCGTCGCCGAATTCAAGGTGAAGAGCGAAGTGCTCTTCGACGAAGTGCGCGCGGGCGGCCGCATCCCGCTGATCATCGGCCGCGGCCTCACCGCGAAGGCGCGCGAGTCGCTCGGCCTCGCGCCTTCGACGCTGTTCCGCCTGCCGCAAGCCCCGAAGGACACCGGCAAGGGCTTCACGCTCGCACAGAAGATGGTCGGCCGCGCGTGCGGCATGGCGGAAGGCCGGGGCATCCGTCCCGGCACGTACTGCGAGCCGCGGCAGGCGTCGGTCGGCTCGCAGGACACGACCGGCCCGATGACGCGCGACGAGCTGAAGGACCTCGCGTGCCTCGGCTTCTCCGCCGACCTCGTCATGCAATCGTTCTGCCACACGGCCGCGTACCCGAAGCCGGTGGACGTGAAGACGCAGCACGAGCTGCCCGAGTTCATCTCGACGCGCGGCGGCGTGTCGCTGCGCCCGGGCGACGGCGTGATCCACTCGTGGCTCAATCGCATGCTGCTGCCCGACACCGTGGGCACCGGCGGCGATTCGCACACGCGTTTCCCGATCGGCATTTCCTTCCCGGCAGGCTCCGGCCTCGTCGCATTCGCCGCGGCGACCGGCGTCATGCCGCTCGACATGCCCGAGTCCGTGCTCGTGCGCTTCAAGGGCACGATGCAGCCGGGCGTCACGCTGCGCGACCTCGTGAACGCGATCCCGCTGTACGCGATCAAGCAGGGCCTGCTCACGGTCGCAAAGCAGGGCAAGAAGAACATCTTCTCCGGCCGCATCCTCGAGATCGAGGGCCTGCCCGACCTGAAGGTGGAACAGGCGTTCGAGCTGTCGGACGCATCGGCCGAGCGCAGCGCCGCCGGCTGCACGGTGAAGCTGAACAAGGAACCCGTCATCGAGTACCTGAACAGCAACGTCA
The DNA here is from genome assembly GCA_036561125.1 of Ramlibacter sp. Taxonomy (GTDB): domain Bacteria; phylum Pseudomonadota; class Gammaproteobacteria; order Burkholderiales; family Burkholderiaceae_C; genus Ramlibacter. The sequence continues at coordinate 27,638 of DATBPW010000140.1, forward strand.
CGCTGATGAAGTGGATGATCGCGAACGGCTATGCCGATTCGCGCTCGCTCGCGCGCCGCATCGCCGCGCAGGAAGCATGGCTGAAGAATCCGCAACTGCTCGAAGCCGACAAGGACGCCGAGTATGCGGCCGTCATCGAGATCGACCTCGCGCAGATCCACGAGCCGATCGTCGCGTGCCCGAACGACCCCGACGACGTGAAGACGCTGTCCGAAGTCGCCGGCGCGAAGATCGATGAAGTGTTCATCGGTTCGTGCATGACGAACATCGGCCACTTCCGCGCCGCGTCCAAGTTGCTCGAAGGCAAGCGCGACATCCCGGTGAAGTTGTGGGTGGCGCCGCCGACGAAGATGGACGCCAGGCAGCTCACCGAGGAAGGCCACTACGGCGTGTTCGGCGTCGCGGGCGCGCGCATGGAGATGCCCGGCTGTTCGCTGTGCATGGGCAACCAGGCGCAGGTGCGCGAAGGCGCGACGGTGATGTCGACGTCCACGCGCAACTTCCCGAACCGCCTCGGCAAGAACACGAACGTGTACTTGGGCTCGGCCGAACTCGCCGCGATCTGCTCGCGCCTGGGCCGCATCCCGACGAAGCAGGAGTACATGGCCGACATCGGCGTGATCAACGCGAATGGCGACACGATCTACAAGTACTTGAACTTCGACCAGATCGCCGATTTCAAGGAAGCGGCGGACAAGGTCGCAGCCTGAAGAGGCAAACAAGCCGGCCGTCGCCGGCTTTCGTCTTTCAGTGCGCCTGCATCTCGCGGTGTTCGCCGATCTCCGGCGGGTTGCCGGTGACAGCGGCCTTCGCCAGCTTGTACAGCTGCGTGGTCTTGCTTTCCTTGATGTCCCAGTATTCCGCGCTGGTGATGCGCACCTGCACCAGTTCGAGGTCCGGGTCGGCCGCGCCGCCGGGAAACCACGCCTTCGCGAGCGCGTTGAACAGGTGGGCTTTCAGCCGCGGGTCGTCGTTCACGCTCGCCTGGCCCGAGATCGACACGTACGAGTCCTTCTCGGTGTCGCTGTAGGAGACGTTCACGTTGCCGTCGGCCGCGAGGCGCTGGCCGAGTTCCGTCTTCTTCGAGACGAAGAAGTACAGCGTCATGTCGGGCTCGAGCGACTTGTTCTGCGTGGTGAGCGGATGCGCGTGCAGGCTGCCGTTGCCGTGGCGATGCGTGAGCATCCCGAACCGGGTGTGCTTGATCAGCTCCCACAGGCGCTTGTGCGGGTCTTGCGATGAGGTCACGGGGTCTCCTTGGAACGTGCGTCGATGCTGGACCGCGGCGCGCGCGCCCGCCGTCGTCTGTGCGCGGGCTTTGCTGTCGGCAGCGCGCCGACAGCGCCCCGGTCACGGCGCCGCTGACAAATCCCGCAGAGCCTGGGCGGTCGCCTCGTCCGCGGGGAAGAACGTCTCGAGCGCGAGCTCCTGCAGCGTCACGTCCACCGGCGTGCCGAAGATCGTCGTCGTGCTGATGAAGCTCAGCGTGCCTTGCGGAGTGCGGAAGCGGAGCGGCACCAGCACGCCCGGCAGTTCGCCTTCGAGCTGCTCGTCGCAGCCGTCCGGCACGGGGTAGTCGCGCAGTTCCTCCAGCAGTGCAGCGAGCGTGCCCTCGCCGGTCGCCTGAATCTGGTGACGCAGCCGTCCGAAGATGTGCGCGCGCCACTGCACGAGGTTGGCGATCTTCGGCGCGAGGCCTTGCGGGTGCAGCGACACGCGCAGCACGTTGACGGGCGCTTGCAGCAGCGCGGCGTCCGCGCCGGCCATGAGGTGGGGCAGCGTGCGGTTGTTCGCGACGAGGTTCCAGTGCCGATCGATCGCGAGCGCGGGAAATGGCTCGTGCGATTTCAGGATCAGGTCGACGGCGCGCCGCGCCGCGGCCAGGGCCGGATCATCGAGGGGACGCTCGCGGTACATCGGCGCGTAGCCCGCCGCGACGAGCAGCGCGTTGCGCTCGCGCAGCGGCACGTCGAGCCGGTCGGCCAGGCGCAGCACCATCTCGCGGCTCGGGACGGAACGCCCGGTCTCCACGAAGCTCAGGTGCCGCGTGGAGATCTCCGCCTCCTGCGCGAGATCGAGTTGCGACAGGCGCCGCCGCTGGCGCCATTGGCGCAGGTGGTCGCCGAACGGTTGCGGCGCCGCGCGATGCGCGACCGAAGCCATGCTGTCCATGCGCGGATGGTAGTGCGGGCGCATGCGGCCGCCATGACCTCGCACGTCATGGCGCGGCCTGCGCCGAAGGATGGGCACATTCGCCGGGCCGCACCTGCGGCGGGTCTTTCGATTCTTGTATGCTGGGCTTTTGCGAGAGAGCCCGATGACGCGCGTCTTCAATTTCAGCCCCGGTCCCGCCACCCTGCCCGAAGCCGTCCTGCGCCAGGCCGCCGACGAAATGCTCGACTGGCACGGCAGCGGCATGTCGGTGATGGAAATGAGCCATCGCGGCAAGGAGTTCATCGGCATCCATGCCGAGGCGGAACAGCTCGCGCGCGAACTGCTCGGCATCCCGTCCCACTACAAGGTGCTGTTCATGCAGGGCGGCGCGATCGGAGAGAACGCGATCGTTCCGCTGAACCTGATGGGGCGCAGCGGCAAGGCGGACTATGTCGTCACCGGCGACTGGTCGAAGAAGTCCGCGAAGGAAGCCTCCAAGTACGGCACCGTGAACGTCGCGGCCAGCGGCGAGGCGGGCAAGTTCACCGCGATCCCGAAGCAGTCGCAGTGGAAGCTCGATGCCGGCGCGTCGTACGTGCACATCTGCTCGAACGAGACGATCGGCGGCGTGCAGTACCACTGGGTGCCGGATGTGGGCAGCGTGCCGCTCGTCGCGGACATGTCGTCGGACATCATGTCGCGGCCCATCGACGTGGGCCGCTACGGCCTGATCTACGCGGGCGCGCAGAAGAACATGGGCCCCTCGGGCGTCACGCTCGTCGTCGTGCGTGACGACCTGCTCGGCCACGCGCTGCCTGCATGCCCTTCGGCGTTCGACTACAAGCAACAGGCCGACGCCGATTCGATGTTCAACACGCCGCCCACCTATGCGATCTACATCGCCGGCCTGGTGTTCAAGTACATCAAGCAGCACGGCGGCCTGGAGGCAATGGCGGAACACAACCGCGCCAAGGCGAAGGTGCTCTACGACTACCTCGACGCCAGCGAGTTCTACCGCAACCCCGTCGCGCCGGAAGACCGCTCGCTGATGAACGTTCCCTTCAAGCTCAAGGACGATGCGCTCGACGACGCGTTCCTCAAGGGCGCGCAGGCACGCGGCATGATCCAGCTCAAGGGCCACCGCTCCGTGGGCGGCATGCGCGCGTCAATCTACAACGCGATGCCCATCGAAGGCGTGAAGGCGCTGGTCGCTTACATGAAGGACTTCGAGGCGCAGCATGGCTAGCACGCCGTTCCGCGTGCAGGTCCTCAACGAAATTTCGGAGCAGGGCCTG
>DATBPW010000141.1:0-6165 GCA_036561125.1 Ramlibacter sp.
CGGCAGCGTGCGCCACGGGATGCCGTCGCCGTCCACGTCCTTGTAGCGCCCGAAGTCCTTGCCGGCCTGCAGTTCTTCCGCGGTCATCACCTTGCCGCGGTCGTACTCGCGGCCCGGATCCCATTCGAAGGGCTCGCACAATCGCTGGTTCATGCCGATGTCGAGGTCCGTCATCACGAACACCGGTGTCTGCAGCCGCTCGGCGAGGTCGAGCGCCGCCGCCGAATGATCGAAGCACTCGTGCGGGTCCTCGGGAAACAGCAGAACGTGCTTGGTGTCGCCGTGGGACGCGTAAGCGCACGAAAGAATGTCCGCCTGCTGCGTGCGCGTCGGCATGCCCGTGGACGGCCCGCCGCGCTGGACGTTGATGATCGTCGCCGGTATCTCGGCGAAGTACGCGAGCCCGATGAACTCCGTCATCAGCGACACGCCGGGGCCGGACGTCGCCGTGAACGCGCGCGCACCGTTCCATCCGGCGCCGACGACCATCCCGATCGACGCGATCTCGTCCTCGGCCTGCACGATCGCGAACTTGTGCTGGCCCGTGGCCGGGTCCACGCGGTATTTGGAACAATATTTCTGGAACGCTTCCGCGCACGACGACGACGGCGTGATCGGATACCACGCGCACACGGTCGCGCCGCCGTAGACCGCGCCGAGCGCCGCGGCGCTGTTGCCGTCCACGAAGATGCGCCTGCCGACCTTGTCCGAGCGCTTCACGCGCAAGCCGATCGGCCCCTTGAGGTGTTCCTTCGCGAAATCGCGCCCGAGGTGCAGCGCCTGCACGTTCGACGACAGCAGCTTTTCCTTGCCCTTGTACTGCTCGCCGAACAGCTTCTCGATCACCTGCGGGTCGATCTCCATCAGCACGGACAGCGCGCCGACGTACACGATGTTCTTGAACAGCTGGCGCTGGCGCGCGTCGGTGTAGACGGCGTTGCAGATCTCGGTGAGCGGCATGCCGATCACGTTGACGTCGTCGCGGAACTTCGACGCCGGCAGCGGCCGCGTGCTGTCGTAGAACAGGTAGCCCCCGGGCTCGAGCTCGGCGACGTCCGCGTCCCACGTCTGCGGGTTCATCGCCACCATCATGTCGATGCCGCCGCGCCGCCCGAGGTAGCCCTGCTCGGTCACGCGCACTTCGTACCACGTGGGCAGGCCCTGGATGTTGCTCGGGAAGATGTTGCGCGGGCTGACCGGCACGCCCATGCGCAGGATCGCCTTCGCGAACAGTTCGTTCGCGCTCGCCGACCCCGAGCCGTTGACGTTGGCGAACTTGATGACGAAGTCGTTGACTGCCTCGATCGGCTTCATGCCGGCACTCCTTCCTTGGCCTTGTCGCGGCACGACGAGCCGGCCTGCGTCGTCTTGAACAGGAACTTCTGCATGTCCCACGCGCCGGTGGGGCAACGCTCGGCGCACAGGCCGCAATGCAGGCAGACGTCCTCGTCCTTGACCATGATCCGCCCCGTCTTCAGCGCGCCCGACGCGTACAGGTCTTGCGTCGGGTTCGTCGCGGGCGCCTTCAGGTGCTTGCGCAAATCGAGCTCGGGCTGCTCCGGCGTGAACGAGATGCAGTCCATCGGGCAGATGTCCATGCACGCGTCGCATTCGATGCACAGGTTGTCGGTGAACACCGTCTGCACGTCGCAGTTCAGGCACCGCTGCGCTTCCTTGAACGCCACCTGCGGATCGAAGCCCAGTTCCACCTCGACCTTGATGCTCTTGAGCGCCAACTCGGCCTTCTGCCACGGCACCTTGAAGCGCGCGTCGAGCGCCGGATCGTTGTCGTAGCTCCATTCGTGGATCCCCATCTTCTGCGAGACGAGGTTCGCGAACGCCGCGGGGCGCACCGCCGGGTCCTCGCCGTGCAGCAGGCGATCGATCGACACCGCCGCTTCATGCCCGTGCGCGACGGCCGTGATGATGTTCTTCGGCCCGAACGCCGCGTCGCCGCCGAAGAAGATGTCGGGCACCGTCGACTGGAACGTGTCCTTGTGCAGCTTGGGCAGGCCCCACTTGTCGAAGGCGATGCCGCAATCGCGCTCGATCCACGGGAACGCATTTTCCTGGCCGACGGCGACCAGCACCTCGTCGCATTCGAAGAAGGGATCGGGCTCGCCGGTCGGGATGAGCTTGCGGTTGCCCTTGTCGTCGTACTCGGCGCGCACGACTTCGAACGTCATGCCCTTGAGCTTGCCGTCCTCGTGGACGAACGCCTTCGGCACGTGGTAATTGATGATCGGGATGCCTTCGTGCATCGCGTCTTCCTTCTCCCACGGCGAGGCCTTCATCTCCTCGAAGCCGCTGCGCACGATCACCTTCACGTCGTCGCCGCCGAGGCGACGCGCCGAGCGGCAGCAGTCCATCGCGGTGTTGCCGCCGCCGAGCACGATCACGCGCTTGCCGATCTTCGTGATGTGCCCGAACGAGACCGATGCGAGCCAGTCGATGCCGATGTGGATCTGCCGCGCCGCTTCCTTGCGGCCGGGGGCGTCGAGGTCGCGCCCGCGCGGCGCGCCGCAGCCGACGAAGATCGCGTCGTAGCCCTCGCCCATCAGCGCGCGCATCGAGTCGATGCGCCGGTTGGCGACGAAATCCACTCCCATGTCGAGGATGTAGCCGGTCTCCTCGTCGATCACCGATTCGGGCAGGCGAAAGCGCGGGATCTGCGTCCACATGAAGCCGCCGGCCTTGGGCTCGCTGTCGAACACCGTCACTTCGTAGCCCAGCGGTGCGAGGTCGCGCGCGACCGTCAGCGACGCGGGACCGGCGCCCACGCAGGCGACGCGCTTGCCGTTGGACGGCGCGATCTTCGGCATGCGCGAGCGGACGTTCTCGTCGTCCTTGTAGTCGGCGGTGACGCGCTTGAGCCGGCAGATCGCCACGGGCTCGGGCTTCTCCAGGTTGGCATCCTCCACTCGGCCGCGCCGGCACGCCGGCTCGCAGGGGCGGTCGCACGTTCGCCCCAGGATGCCGGGGAACACGTTGGACACCCAGTTGATCATGTAGGCGTCGCTGTAGCGGCCTTGCGCGATCAGGCGGATGTATTCGGGAACGGGGGTATGGGCCGGGCAGGCCCATTGGCAATCGACGACCTTGTGGAAGTAGGCCGGGTTTGCGGTCTGCGTGCGCTGCAAAGCGAGTCTCCTTTGCTGCCGTTGCGTCCGCGAGGCGGGCGTGCGGTGCCTCGGGCATTGTCACCGCTGGGGCCAGTCTACGCTTGCGCTGCGTCAAGAATGCCTGAGGGGATTCCCGGTGGCCCGGGTCCGTTCAGGGCCGCAGCGAGAAGAAATTCCGGATTCGCTCCAGCAGGTCGCCGGTGCGCCGCGGGGGCGCGCCGGCGGCTTGCAGCCGTGCATTGCGCTGCGCGTTGCGCGCTTCGACCACCGCGGAAATCTCGGTCGCGATCTCGGGACGCGCGCGCAGGACTTGTGCGAAGCCCACCTTGTCGAGCCGGTAGCAGTCGACCGAACTGGCCGCGATCACGGTCGCCGAGCGCGGCTCGCCCGTGAGCATGCCCATTTCGCCGAACACACTGCCGTCGGTGAGGCGGGCGATCTCGAACGGGCCTTCCGGTCCGGCCACGAGCACGCGCGCGTCGCCGCGCACGATCAGGTAGAGCCAGTGGGCCACGGCCCCTTGCCGCGTCATCGTGTCGCCCGGCGCGAACGGCGCGTGCACGAGGTGATTCGCGAGCGCCTGCTGCTCGGCCGGCGGCAGCGTCGCGAACAGGTCGGTATGCTGGATCGCGTCGAGCCGCCGCGCCGCCTCGCGCGAGTGCTGTGCCGTGCGCCAGTCCTCGTTTTCCTTGATCTCGAGTTGCTCCTGCTGGGGCAGGCCCAGGCGCACACCGGCCCGCGCGAGCGCAGCCAGCGCGTGCACGCGCACGGCGGAGTCGGTCGTGTCGTCGTGCCGCGGGTCGGCCAGCCAATAGCGCAGCGCATAGCGGCAAAACCCGGAGCCGACCTCCATCAGCACCGCGCTCGGCGCGGGCTGCTCGAGCACGTGCGGGATGTCGGCATCGTTCACGCCTTGCTCGAGCGCGCCGACGACCAGCGTCGGGTCGGCCTGCCAGTCGACCTGCAGCATCAGGGTGCGGCGCCAGGGCTGCATCGCGCCGTCCGTGCCCGCGCGGAGCACGAAGAAGTGGTTCTTCATGAGCGCAGCGTTCGGCATCACCACCTGCTCGCCGTGGCGGGTCTGCACGGTCGTGTAGCGCCAGCGCACGTCGACCACCTGCCCGTTCACGTCCCCGCTGCGCACCCAATCGCCGACGCGCAGCGAGCGATCGAGCTGCACGACGACGCCGCCGAGGACGTTGCCCAGCGTGTCCTGCATCGAGAAGGCGACCAGCCCCGTCACCAGCGCGGACGTCGCGAACAGCTGCGTCGGGTCGAGCCCGACCAGGCGCAGGCACAGCAAGGCCCACGCGAGCGACAACAACGCCGCGGTGAGGTCGTGTGCGATGCGCGGCACGCCGCCGGTGAACGCCGGGAGGACCACGCGGAACACCAGCGACGCCGCACCCTGGATCAGTGCAAACCCCGCCAGCACCAGCGCCACCGACGCGGCGATGCCGGCGACGTGCGCATCGGCCGACGTGGCCGCGATCGCCACGGCCGCGGCGCCGACCAGCACCACAGGCAGGGTGATGCGCAAGAGGGGACCGTCGCGCCGGCGCAGCAGGCGCACGACGAGCGCGAGGACGGCCGCCGCCGCGATGGCAAGTGCGATGCCCGCCAGGTCCGCGACGGCGAAGTCGCCCAGCATCATGCGGCCCGCTTGTGGCCGGTGTCGCGGATCGCGCCTTCGATGCGCTCGCACAGGTGCCGCAGCACCTCGACGCGCGAGAACAGCTTGTCGTCCGAGGCGATGACGTGCCACGGTGCGACGTCGGTCGAGGTGCGGTCGATCATGTCCGCGACGGCGGGCTCGTACTGCGGCCACTTCTTGCGGTTGCGCCAATCCTCCTCGGTGATCTTGAACTGCTTGTGCGGCGTGTTCTTGCGCTCGTCGAAGCGGCGCAACTGCTCGTCCGGCGTGATCGCCATCCAGAACTTCACCACGATCGCCCCGCCCTCCGACAACTGCTCCTCGAACGCGTTGATCTCGTCGTAGGCACGCATCCAGTCGGGCACGGCGCAGAACTTCTCGACGCGCTCGACCAGCACGCGGCCATACCACGAACGGTCGAACAGCGTCGCGTGACCGTGGCGCGGCACGTGGCGCCAGAAGCGCCAGAGATACGGCTGCGCGCGCTCCTCGTCGCTCGGCGCTGCAATCGGCACCACCCGATAGTGGCGCGCGTCCAGCGCCTGCGTCACGCGCCGGATCGTGCTGCCCTTGCCGGCGGCGTCCATGCCCTCGAACACCATCACGAGCGAATGCGACGCGAAGCGCGCATCGCGGCTCAGGGCGGCGAGCCGCGCCTGCAGCGTCTCGAGCTCCTTCTCGTAATGCTTGCGATCGAGCTTGCGCTGGTAGTCGTAGCTGCGCAGCAGCGTGCGCCCGTCGATCGCCGGCGCCGGCACGTGCTCGGCGGGCTTCTCCTCGGCCTTCTTCTTCGCCAGCTCCGTCGCCTGCTTCAAGCCATCGAGCAGGTGGTCGCCCGCGGTGAGCGAGCGGTAGGCCGGGTCGAGGCCCTCGACCACCAGCCACGGTGCGTAGCCGGTGCTCGTCTTGCGCAGCGCTTCCTCGCACACCGCGACGAATTCGTCGTAGTGCTTCAGGCGCTCCCAGTCGTCCTGGGTGACGCGCCAGGAGTTCTTCGGGTCCTTGCCGAGTTCCTTGATCCGGTCCTTCGACGCGTGCTTCGAGAGGTGGAACCACAACTTCACGAGTACAGCGCCTTCGTCGACCAGCATGCGCTCGAAGTGGCGGATGCGCTCGAGCCGCTGCGAGAAGCGTCCGTGGCCCTCGTGCCCCATCACGTGCGCGAGGATCGGGTCGGTGTACCACGAGCCGAACAGGATGCCGACACGGCCCTTGGCCGGCAGCACTTCCCAGAAGCGGTACATCTCGGGGCGATCGCGCTCGCTCGCGGCTATGCCGCCGAACGCCTCGGTGCGGATGTGGCGCGGGTCCATCCACTCGTTGAACAGGTTGACGGTCTCGCCCTTGCCCGAACCGTCGACGCCGTTCACGAGGACGATGACGGGCGAG
>DATBPW010000142.1:0-2761 GCA_036561125.1 Ramlibacter sp.
AGTTGCAGCGCGATGCCCGCGCGCTTGCGGCGCTCCGCGGCGGACAGCTTCGTGAGCAGCAATGGCAGCTCCACGTTGCGCTGCGCCGAGAGCGTCGGCATGAGGTTGTAGAACTGGAACACGAAGCCGACCCGGGACGCGCGCCATTTCGCGAGCGCAGTGCCGCCGAGCTGGTCGATGCGCTGGCCGGCCACGCTGATGCTGCCCGCCGATGGCACATCGAGCCCGCCGATGAGGTTCAGCAGTGTCGTCTTGCCGGACCCGGACGGCCCCATCAGCGCGAGGAAGTCGCCTTCGTCCACATCCAGGTCGATGTGGTGCAGCACCTCCACCTTCTGCTTGCCGCGCTCGTAAATCTTCGACAAGTCGCGGATCTCGATCAGCTTGCCCATGCCACCTCCGTTTTCATTGCTTCGCTTCCGCCATCGTCACTGCTGCGCCATCGCGCAAGGAGTCCGGCGGCGCGACGATGACCTTGTCGCCCACCGACACGTCGCGCGGGACCAGTTTCATCGACCCGACATCCTGCCCCGGCGTGACGCTGCGCTGCACCGCGTGCCCGCCGGTCACGACGAACACGACGCTGTGCCCGTCGCGCTGCACGATCGCCTGCGGCGGCACGAGCACGCCGCCAAGCGCCTGCGCCGCGCCTTCGGGCTTCTTGCCCAGGAACGAAACGCGCGCGGCCATGTTCGGCACCAGGCGCGAATCCTTCACGTCGACCGCGACGCGCACCTTGATCGTGGCCTTGCCCTTGTCGGCCGTCGGCACCACCGCGATCACGTGCGCGGGGATGCGCCAGTCGGGATACGCATCGAGCACGGCTTGCGCCGCCATGTTCGGCGTGACCTGCCCGATGTAGGCCTCGTTCACGTCGACGTCGACCTCGAGCGAATCCATGTCGACGATCGTGCCGATGCCGGTGCGCGTGAAGCCGCCGCCGGCCGACAGCGGCGACACGATCTCGCCCACCTGCGCGGCCTTTTCGGTGATCACGCCGGAGAATGGCGCGCGGATCACCGTGTAGTCGAAATTCACCTTGGCTTGCGACTCCTGCGCGCGCGCCGCTTCCGCCTCGCGAACGCGCGCGTCGAGCGTCGCCGCCGCGGCCGCGAGGGCCGTGCGCGACTGCTCCGCGGCCTGCCTCGACACCATGCCTTTCGCGACGAGCTCGTCCTGGCGCTGCGCGTCCGATTTCGCCTGCGCCAGCTGCGCACGGGCCTGCTCCACCTGCGCCTGGGCGGCCCGCGCATTCGCACGCGCGACTTCGTAGGCGGCGCGCAGGCCGTTGTCCTCGAGCTGCGCGATGACCTGTCCTTGCTTGACGCTTTCGCCCTCCTCGATCAGGACCTTGGTCAGCGTGCCGGTGATCTGCGCGGACACAGTCGCTTGCCGGTGCGCTGTGACGTAGCCGGTGGCTTGGAGCACGGCGCCTGCACCCGTCGCGCCCGCCGGCGCGACTGCGTCAGCCGTTTGCACGGGGATCGGCCTCGCACCGATGAACCACCACGCCGCGCCCGCGAGCGCTGCGAGCACCACGACGACTGCGACTGCGATCCAGGCCCAGCGCGGGACGCGCGCGCCCTCCTGCTCACGCTCGCGCCCTTCGATGCGCAATTCATTCAAGAGCTTGGTGTCGATTCAGTCTCTCCTGTCGAGGACCCGCATCTTAAACAGAAAGCCGTGCCAGCCTGCGCCGACCCGGCCGCTCGCCCGTCTCCGACAGCAGGGCGCAAGCACCTGCCCACCCCCCCGCGCGGCCGCGCGCGCTACGGTGGTGGCATCGCGCGCCGCATGTGCGCGCACCGGAAGGAGAACCCATGGCCCATGACGCCATCGCATTGCTGGAAGCCGATCATCATCGCGTGGAAGACCTCTTCCGCGAGTTCAAGTCCGCGGGCAACGATCGCGTGGCGAAGCTGGACATGGCGCAGATCATCTGCGCCGAACTCGCGCTGCACACGATGCTGGAAGAAGAGATCTTCTATCCCGCGTTCGCGCAGGCCACCGGCGACGAACAACTCGTCGAGCACGCGCGCGAGGAGCACGCGCAGGTGAAGGACCTCATCGCCCGCGTCCCGGATGCCGCCAATCTCGACGGCGCCATGGAAGCGATGCGGCGGCACGTGATGGAACACGTGGAAGAAGAGCGCCGCGACATCTTCACGAAGGCCAAGGCCTGCGGCATGGAACTCGCGACGCTGGGCGGGCGGATGCAGACGCGGCGCGACGAAATCGCGGCGGCAGTGCAGGACGCTTGAACGACCCCGGCCTGCGCCGGGGCGACAGTCACAAGCCTTTCCAGCCGCCGCCGAGTGCGCTGATCAAACCGACCGCCGCCACTTCGCGATCCGACATCGCCTGCGCCACCGCGCGTCGCGCGGACGCCGCCGTGACTTGCGCCGTGACGACGTCGGTGTAGCTCACCTGCCCGGCTTCGTAGCGATTGAGCACCTGCTGCTCCGCGAGCGTCGCGGCCTGCGCCGCCTCTTGCCGCAGCGCGAGTTGCTGCTGCAGGATGCGCGAGGCGACCAGACGATCCTCGACATCCTGGAAAGCGGAGAGCACCGTCTGCCGATAGGTCGCTGCCGCGGCTGCGACGCCGGCCCGCGCGCTTCGCACTTGCGCCGTCGTGAGGCCGCCGTTGAAGATCGACTGCGCCACCGATGCGCCGAGCGACCACGTGAGCGCGGACGCCTTGAACAAGTCGCCGATCGACGCCGCGCCGAGGCCCGCGTTGGCCGAGAGGTTCAGGCTCGGG
>DATBPW010000143.1:0-4991 GCA_036561125.1 Ramlibacter sp.
CCAAGCTCGCGGAAGGCATCCGCACCTTCGTCGCCGATGCGGTGAAGCTGCAAACGCTGATGCAGGAGGCGGCGGCATGATCGCGGGCATCTCGCGCCCGCATTGCGACCACACGCAGGCCTGGGCGCTGCTCAAGCAGCATTGGCAGCGCGTGGGCAGCACGTTCGACGTGTGCCACGCATTCGTCGCCGACCCGCAGCGCTTCGATTCGTTCAGCATGCAGGCGCCGCACGTGTTCGCCGACCTGTCGAAGAACCTCGTCGACTCGCACGTGCGCTCGCTGATGTACGAGCTCGCGCGCGAGTGCATGCTGGAGCGCCACCGCGACGCGATGTTCGCGGGCGAGCCGGTGAACAACACCGAAGGCCGCGCCGTGAAGCACTGGCTGCTGCGCACGCCGAAGGGCGCCAGCAGCGACCCCGACGCCCGCGCGGTGCACGAGGTGCTCGATGCGATGCTCGACTTCGCCGCGCGCGTGCGCGGCGACGCGCAGATCACGGACGTGGTGAACATCGGCATCGGCGGCTCCGACCTCGGCCCGCAGATGGCGGTGCTCGCGCTGCAGGAGTTCGCCGCGCCCGGCAAGCGCTTCCACTTCGTGTCGAACGTCGACGGCCACGAGCTCGCGGCTGTGCTGGCGCACGTCAAGCCCGAAAGCACGCTGTTCCTCATCGCATCGAAGACCTTCACGACGATCGAGACGATGACGAACGCGCGCTCCGCCAAGGCGTGGTTCGAACAGCAGGGCGGCACGGACATCGCCCGCCACTTCGCCGCGCTCACGACGAACGTCCAGGCCGCGAGCGAATTCGGCATCTCGACGACCTTCGGCTTCTGGGACTGGGTCGGCGGGCGCTACTCGATGTGGTCGGCCATCGGCCTGCCGATCGCGATCGCGATCGGTGCGGAGAACTTCCGCGCGATGCTCGCGGGCGCGCACGCGATGGACGAGCACTTCCGCACGGCGCCGCTCGATGCGAACCTGCCCGTGCGCCTCGGCCTGCTCGACGTCTGGTACCGCGACTTCTTCGGCTTCGCGTCGCGTTGCGTCGCGCCGTACCACAGCCACCTGCGCCGCCTGCCCGCGTACCTGCAGCAGCTCGAGATGGAAAGCAACGGCAAGCGCGTCGATGCGCTGGGCCGGCCGCTCACCGTCGCGACGTCGCCCGTGGTGTGGGGCGAACCCGGCACGAACGGGCAGCACGCTTACTTCCAGATGCTGCACCAGGGCACCGACCGCATTCCCGTGGAGTTCATCGCGGTGAAGGAAGCGGCGCACTCGCTCGAAGGGCACCAGGAGCAATTGCTCGCGAACGCGCTCGCGCAGGCGCAGGCGCTGATGCAGGGCCGGCACGATGCGGGCGGCCACAAGGATTTCCCCGGCAATCGGCCGAGCACGTTCTTCATCCTCGACCGGCTCGACCCCGCTGCGTTCGGCGCGCTCATCGCGCTGTACGAACACCGCGTGTTCACCAGCGGCTCGATCTGGGGCATCGACAGCTTCGACCAATGGGGCGTGGAGTTGGGCAAAGTGCTCGCGAAGGACATCGCACCGCGCCTCGCCAGCGGCGACACGTCGGGCCTCGATGCGTCGACAGCCGGATTGCTGCGTCGATTGATCGCGCGCTGATCGGCGGGCATACTGCTCGGCGGTTCGATCCGAACCGCATCCGGACGGAGGGGCACGATGGAAGACGCAGTCACCCGCACAGGAGCCACGTGGCGCTCAGTCGATTCGGGCCGCGGCACCGAGTGGTGGAGGCAGTCCTGGGCGCTCTTCATGAAGAACCCGGGCGTGTGGCTCGTGTTCGGCGTGATCTTCTTCGTGATCTGCGCGCTGCTCGGCCTGATCCCGATCCTGGGCGGCGTGATCACGTCGATCCTCACGCAAATTTTGATCGGCGGCTGGATGTTGAGCGCACGCAAGCTGGAGACCGGCGGCACGCTCGACGTGGGCGACCTGTTCCTCGGCTTCAAGGACAAGCTCAATCCGCTGCTGGTGCTCGGCGCCTTCGCGCTGGTGGCCACCATCGTCACGTTCGCGGTCATGGCCGCGCTGGGCTTCAGCGCGTTTTTCGGCATGACGGCCAGCGGCATCGCGCGCAGCGGCACGGGGTTCCTGGCCAGCGCCGGCATGATCCTGCTGGCCGTGCTCGTGGGGCTGGTGCTCGCGTTCCTCTTCGCGATGGCGTTCTGGTTTGCGCCGGCACTCGTCGTGCTGCGCAATTTCGAGCCGATCGAGGCGCTCAAGGCGAGCTGGTCGGCCTCGTGGGCCAATGTGGGGCCGTTCCTGATCTACGGCTTGCTGTGGATTGTCGCGGCGGTGGTGGCGTCGATTCCTTTCGGGCTCGGCTGGCTCGTTCTCATCCCGCTGACGGTGCTGGGCATGTACGTGGCGTACCAGGACATCTTCGAGCGGCAGTAAGCCGCGCGCCGGCGCGGCTCACTCCGGCCAAGGCGCAGAAAAGGCGCCCGCCGGTGCGGTTCATCGCAAACCTCTCGACTGCGCCGCGGCCATGCCTATCATTGCCGCAGCACTGTTCGAGGAGAGAACCATGGATTTCGCAACGTCGGTCAAGACCTGCCTGATGCAGAAGTACGCGGACTACAACGGCCGCGCGTCGGTCGCCGAGTTCTGGTGGTTCGCGCTGTTCGCGGTGATCGTGCATGCGCTGGGCGGAGTCGTCCTGCGCCACGCCATCATGGGGCTGGTGACGCTCGCGCTGTTCCTGCCGATGACTGCCGTGACCGGCCGCCGCTTGCACGACACCGGCCGCAGCGGCTGGCTGCAGCTGCTGTGGATCATCCCGGTGATCGGCTGGGCGATCGTGATCTACCTCGTGGCGCAGCCGACGCACTCGCAAGCCAATCACTACGGCGCTCCGCCGGCCGACGCGCCCGCGGCGGCGTAAAAAAAAGCGCCCCGAGGGGCGCTTCTTCTGTTGCGCGGGTGCGCCGGACTTACATGTCCATGCCCATGCCGCCCATGCCACCCATGCCGCCGCCGGGCATCGCGGGCGCTTCGTCCTTCGGCGCCTCGGCGACCATGGCTTCGGTCGTGAGCATCAGCGACGCGACGGACGCGGCGTTCTGCAGCGCGGTGCGTGTGACCTTCGTCGGGTCCAGGATGCCCATCTCGATCATGTCGCCGTACGTGTCGTTCGCAGCGTTGAAGCCGTAGTTGCCCTTGCCGTGGAGCACGGCGTTGACCACCACCGAGGCTTCGCCACCGGCGTTGTAGACGATCTCGCGCAGCGGCGACTCGATGGCCTTCATCACCAGCTTGATGCCGGCGTCCTGGTCGGGGTTGGCGCCCTTGATGTCGCCGGCCGCCTGCTTGGCGCGCAGCAGCGCAACGCCGCCACCGGCCACGATGCCTTCTTCCACCGCAGCGCGCGTGGCGTGCAGGGCGTCTTCGACGCGGGCCTTCTTTTCCTTCATCTCGACTTCGGTCGCGGCGCCCACCTTGATCACCGCAACGCCGCCGGCCAGCTTGGCCACGCGCTCTTGCAGCTTCTCGCGGTCGTAGTCGCTGGTGGCTTCCTCGATCTGCACGCGGATCTGCTTGACCCGCGCTTCGATGTCGTCGCCCTTGCCGGCGCCGTCGATGAGGGTGGTGTTTTCCTTGCCCACTTCGACGCGCTTGGCCTGGCCCAGGTCGGCCAGCGTGACCTTCTCGAGCGTCAGGCCCACTTCCTCGCTGATCACCTTGCCGCCCGTGAGGATGGCGATGTCTTCCAGCATGGCCTTGCGGCGGTCACCGAAGCCCGGCGCCTTGACGGCCACGACCTTCAGGATGCCGCGGATGGTGTTGACCACCAGCGTGGCGAGCGCTTCGCCTTCGACTTCTTCGGCGATGATCAGCAGCGGGCGCGATGCCTTGGCCACTTGTTCCAGCACCGGCAGCAGGTCGCGGATCGACGAAACCTTCTTGTCGTACAGCAGCACGAACGGGTTGTCGAGCAGGGCGCTTTGCTTCTCGGGGTTGTTGATGAAGTAGGGCGACAGGTAGCCGCGGTCGAACTGCATGCCTTCGACGACGTCGAGCTCGTTGTCGAGCGACTTGCCGTCTTCCACGGTGATCACGCCTTCCTTGCCGACCTTGTCCATCGCGTCGGCGATGATCTTGCCGATCGACTCGTCGCTGTTGGCCGAGATCGAGCCGACTTGCGCGATCTCCTTGGAGGTCGTCGTCGGCTTGCTGGCCTTCTTGAGCTGCTCGGTCAGGGCCGTCACGGCCTTGTCGATGCCGCGCTTGAGGTCCATCGGGTTCATGCCCGCGGCCACGTACTTCATGCCTTCGCGGATGATCGCCTGCGCGAGCACCGTGGCGGTGGTGGTGCCGTCACCGGCGTTGTCGCTGGTCTTGGAAGCGACTTCCTTGACCATCTGCGCGCCCATGTTCTGGAGCTTGTCCTTGAGCTCGATCTCCTTCGCGACCGACACACCGTCCTTGGTGACGGTGGGGGCGCCGAACGAGCGCTCGAGCACCACGTTGCGGCCCTTGGGGCCCAGGGTGACCTTGACCGCGTTGGCCAGGATGTTCACGCCTTCGACCATGCGCGCACGTGCGTCGCCGCCGAAGATGACGTCTTTAGCTGCCATGTTCTATGACTCCTTGAAAAATGTCTTAGTCAGTTGGGGACAGAGCTGAAGATCTGTCCCGCGAAGTTATTTGCCTTCGACGACCGCGAACAGGTCGTCTTCCTTCATGACGAGCAGCTCGTCGCCGTCCACCTTGACGGTCTGGCCGCTGTACTTGCCGAACAGCACGCGGTCGCCCACCTTGATGTTCAGCGCGATGAAGTCGCCGTTCTTCTCGTTGCGCTTGCCGGGGCCGACGGCCAGCACCTCGCCCTGGTCGGGCTTCTCGGCGGCGTTGTCGGGGATGACGATGCCGGAGGCGGTCTTCGTCTCGTTCTCGAGGCGCTTGACGATCACGCGATCGTGCAGGGGACGCAGTTTCATGGAATCTCCTTGGTCAAACAGCG
>DATBPW010000144.1:0-5654 GCA_036561125.1 Ramlibacter sp.
GCGCTCCATCTCGGCCCATTCGCGCGCCGGGATGATGCGCGGGATCAGGTCGAAAGGGATCAGCCGTTCGGAGCCCGCACCATCCTCGTCCTTCTCGCCGTACACCGCGAAGGTGATGCCCACGCGGCGAAAGATCATCTCGGCTTCCTCGCGCCGCGCGCGCATCGCGTCCACGGGCTGCTGCGCGAGCCATTCGGCGAACCGCTGGTAATGGCGGCGCACGCCCTGCACCTGCGAGTGCCCGCCCTGCACCTGCGACTGGAACTGCGTCGTCCCGGCCGGTGCCTGTTCGAACATCTCGTCGAATTTGTGCATGAAGCGTTTCTCCGGATCACAGGATAGCAACTTCCGGGCCGTTGCTGCACCGCGATCAGGGGGCTCGATGGAACCAGTAGTGCGGCCGGGCCGCGCGCTCGCATTCGACGCGATCCGGTTGCGCGGAAGACCAGCGCGCCGCGCCGCAATGCGGCGAGTCCACCACTGCGATGGCGCGCTCGCGATAGCGCTCCATCACCGGCGCGGCGGGATGGCCGAAGCGGTTGCGATAGCCCGCCTGCACCAGCGCGAACGCGGGATGCACGGCATCGAGGAACGGCGGGCTCGACGAAGTCTTGCTGCCATGGTGCGGCACCAGCAGCAGGTCGGCGCGCAGCGGCGCGGCGGCGTCGACCAGCTCCGATTCCTGCGGCGCCTCGAGGTCGCCCGCGAGCAGCGCGGTGCGGCCGCCGTTGGAGATCCGCAGCACGCAACTCATCGCATTGGACTTCGCGGGCGCGTCGTAGTCGGCCGCCTGCGGATGCAGCAACTCGAAGTCCACGCCGTCCCAAGCCCAGTGCTGGCCCGCGATGCAACGCGACGAACGGCGGATCGACTGCAGCTCGTGGCTGTCCTCGATCGAGCTCACGAGCACGGCCTGCGGCTGCATCGCGAGCACCGCCGCAGCGCCGCCGGTGTGGTCGGAATCGCGGTGGCTGAGCATGAGCATGTCGACGCGCTCGTCCAGCGCGCGCAGCAGCGGCACGATCACGCGATGGCCCGCATCGCTGTCGGGGCCGTAGCGCGGCCCGCTGTCGTAGACGAGCGTGTGCGAAGCGGTTCGCACGACGAGGGCGTTGCCCTGGCCGATGTCGGCTGCCAGCACTTCGAATTCGCCGGCTGCGGGGCGCGGCGCCTGCCACAGCAGCACCGGCAGCATCATCGCGATGCCGAGCACGCGCACGAGCCAGGGCAGGCGCATGGCGAGCATCAACCCGCCGGCCACGCCGAGCGCGCCGGCCCACGCGGGTGCTGCAGGCATCGAGATCGTCGCGAACGGCAGCGACGCGAGCCATTGCAGGTACAGCTGCAACCCCGTCACCGCACCGGCGGCGACATCCCACAGGGCGTGGATGCCCACGCCGGCCATGGCAAGTGGCGTCACGACCAAAGTCACCCACGGAATGGCGACCGCGTTCGCGAGCAACCCGACAACCGAGACCTGGCCGAAGAGCAAGCAACTGAGCGGCGTCAAAGCGAGCGTGACGACCCACTGTTCGTGCAATGAGGAGCGCAGCGAGTGCGCGATCTTCGACGTCGACTCGCCCTGCCGGGCGCCGGGGTCGGCGGCGAAGAGCACGCCCACCGCGACGAAGCTCAACCAGAAGCCCGCTTGCAGCATCGCCCACGGATCTATCGTCACGACCACCGCCCAGGCGAGCAGCCAGACGTGCGTCCACGGCCAGCGCCGCCCGGCCAGGCGCAGCACGCCGACCGTCGCGAGCATCCAGATCGTGCGCTGTGCCGGCACGCCCCAGCCCGAGAAGAGCGCATAAGCGGCGGCGAGCACGACGCCGCCCACAAGTGCCGCATGCGGCGCGGGCCACGCGAGGCACAAACGGCTGCTGCGACGCCACGCAGCGCCGACGACCAGCGCCGCGGCCCACGCGAACATCGTGATGTGCAGGCCCGAAATGCTCATGAGGTGTGCGACGCCGGTCGCGCGGAACACGTCCCAGTCGCCGCGCTCGATCGCGTTCTGGTCGCCTGTGATCAACGCGGCCAGCACGCCGGCCGTGCGGCGGTCCTCGATGCGCGCGTAGACCTCGTCGCGCACGGCCTGGCGCGCGCGCTCGACCGGGTGCGCCCACGTGCGCGCAACGCGCTGCGGCTTCGGGTCGCGCGGTCCCGCGCGCACATAGCCGGTGGCTTGTACGCCTTGTTCCCACAACCACAGTTCGTAGTCGAAGCCGTGCGGATTGACGTTGCCGTGGGGCGCCTTCAGGCGCACGGTGAAACTCCAGCGCTCGCCGGCGCGCAGGTCGGGCACGACGCGTGACAGATCGATCGAGCCCGGATCGTCGGCGGACTGCGTCCCATACCACCCGAGCATGATTTGCGGCGGCAGCGGTGCGTCGGACGTGTCGACGTCGAAACGGAAACGGATCCCGCCCTCGTTTTGCTGCGGCATCGCGGCAACGGTGCCGGCGACCGCGACGTCACGTCCTTCGATCGAAGGATCGAGGGCTTGCGATTCGAAGTGCAGCGCGCGCAGGCCGGTGAAGGCAAACGACAGCAAGGCGAACGAGATGAGGACAAGCAGCGCCCTCACCCGGGCCGTCTCCCGCAGAAAGAGGGAGAAAGCCAGGAGAAGAACGAGCGCGTACGACCAACCCGGCCACAAGAGCGCCTGCTGCAGCTGCAACGCGGTGCCGGCGACGATGCCGAGCAGCGCCGGCGTGATCCCTCTGCCCATTGCACGACAACGGTCGACACCGCCGTTGCGCGGACATCTTCAGGCGTGCATTCGATTTGCGGCGCACAAATTCGTGCCGATCGTGCGCGCGATATCCACCGCCGCTGTGGATAAGCCTGTTGGTTTCCCGCGCGCGCCGACGCGGAATGCAGCATTCATGCGGGTTGCGTTGCCGTGCCCGCGAAACGGGCAGGCAACGACGCGATCGCAGGGCGAGGGCTTGACAGCGCCTCGGCGCGGGAGTTGGACGGCGCGGTTTGCGCGACTACTTCGTCGTGTCGCCGGAGCTGCCCATCTGCTTGCCGGCCTGCTCCTGCTCCTTTTCCTTCGCCGTCTTCACGTCGATCGTCGGCATGCCGATCGTCTTCTTCTCGGTCTCGACCTTCGGCACGGTGACGGTCTCTTCCTTCTTGCCGATCTTCACGTCGGGCGTCGTCACGTCGTACTTCGGCAGCTGCACGTCGGCCGACTGCTTCTTCTCCACTTCGTACTTGGGCGCCTGCACGTGCCCTTCCTGCGTTTTCTTGACGTCGCACGCCGACAGGCCGAGGACGCCGGCCGCGATCATCGCGGTGGTGAGCAGGTTCTTGAACATGGACTTCTCCCTTCAACGGTTTCCGATGAAAGGATTCTTCGCCGCGCGCCGCAACGCGGCTGTAGGACCGGGCAGCCTGCGCCTGTGCGCTGCCTCAACGTCCGGGCGTGCGATCTTCCCCGCGACCGGGGCCCGCCCGGCTGCCGTGCTGACGCTCGTGGCGCAGCGCGTGTTCCGCCTTCATGCGCTCGAGCGCGCTCGCCGCGCCCGAACCGCCGCCTTCGGATTCACCCGGCAGCTCGTCCATTCCGTTTGCGTCGGCTGCTGCGGGGTCCCGGCTGTGCTTCGATCTCATTCCTGCGTTCTTCCGTCACGTTTCTTCCGTTCGCACGCGGGCTGGCCCGCCGATGCGGCGCGAAATCTACCAAATTTCCAATGGCTGAGGCATCGCCGCCGTCAGGGCCCGACCCAGCCGTTGCCCCGCAGCTCGCGCGTGAGCCAGGCGCAGTAGATCGGCGCCGCAACGATGCCCGGCACGCCGAATGCCGACTCGAGCAGCAGCATCGACGCCAGCAGCGCGTACACCGGCATGTCGACGCGGCTGCCGACGAAATGCGCGTTCAGGAAGTACTCCAGCTTGTGGATCGCGACGAGGAAGACCAGCGATGCCGCGCCAACCCACAGCGACACGGTCAGGCCCGCGACGACGATCGCCGTGTTGGACATCAGGTTGCCCACGATGGGCAGCAGGCTCGCGAAGAACGTGAACGCCACGAGCGTCATCGCCAGCGGCAGGTGCACGCCGAACGCCGGCAGCAGCGCGAGCACATAGATCGCGGTGAGCAGCGCGTTCACCAGCGCGATGCGCAACTGCGCCGCGAGCACGTCGCGGAACGCGAGCACCAGTTGCCGCCAGCGCGCGATCGCCAGCGCCGACAGCGGCGCGGTCGCCGCGCGGCGATGGATCGAGACGTGCGCCATCACGCCGATCACCAGGCCGATGACGAGGTGCACGATCACGCGCAGGGCTTCGTGCCCCCAGTGCTGCATGTCGCGTGCGTGGTAACGCAGCCAGCCCGAGAACGCATGCTGCAGTTCCTCCGCCGACGCGGGGAACGACGCGCCGACCCAGTCGGGCACGATGTTGCGCAGGTGGTCGAGCGTGTCGGCGATCAGCTGCATCAGCCTGGGCAGGCCGTCGCTCGATGCGTCCACGATGAGGTGGAAGCCTTCGACGAGCGCAAACGCGCCGCCCGCGACGAGGGCCGCGGCCAGCGCCCTGTTGGCCAGGCGCCGGCCCAGCGAGAGCTCCTTGGTGCGCGGCCGGCGCACGAGCGTCGTCAACACGTAGCCCGCCATCGCACCGAACAACGCGGCGAACGCGTTGAGCCACAACACGACCAGCAGCGCGACGAGCGCGCAGGCCACGGCCCGGCGGCGCAGCGGCTCGGGCCAGTCGAGGTCGGCGCGCGCCGCGGCGACGGCAGGCGCGTTGGTGTTCATCGGGTGCTCATGCTTTCGGGTGGACGCTAACACGCGCTCCCCCGCGGCGCATGACGGACAAGGCCGCGTTTTCCGCCTGGTGGGACAATGGCGCCCGAGGTGGACAACCAGCAACCCCCATTGCTCGATTCGCTCTTCGGCGATGCGGCGGATTCCCCCGCGCACGTCGCCGCGTCGCTTGCCGCACGCGCGGCGCACGGGCATTTCGACGAGCTTCGCGCCGGCCTTGCGGCGCATGCGGATGGGCTCGCGCCGGCGTGGCAGCGCTTTTTCGACACGCTCGGGCGCGACGGCTTCGCCGACCTGAACCGCCGCGTCGCCAACCTCGAGCGGCAGGTGCGCGACAACGGCATCACGTACAACGTCTATGCCGACGCGCACGGGCCGCAGCGGCCCTGGTCGCTGGACCTCTTCCCGCTGGTGATCGCACCCGGCGACTGGCGGCGCGTGGAAGCCGGGGTGCTCCAGCGCGTGAAGCTGCTCGATCGCATCATGGCCGACGTCTACGGGCCGCAGGACCTGCTCGCGCGCAACCTGCTGCCGCCCGCGCTCGTGCACGGCCACCCCGGCTACTTGCGCGCGATGCACGGCGTGCAACCGCAGGGCGGCACGCACCTGCACATTGCGGCGTTCGACGTCGCACGCGACGCGTCGGGGTCGTGGTGGGTGGTGTCGCAACGCACGCAGGCGCCTTCGGGGCTGGGCTATTTGCTCGAGAACCGGTTGATCGTGTCGCGGCTGTTCCCGCGGGCCTTCCGCGACATGCACGTGCAGCGCCTGGCCGGCACGTATCGCGCGCTGGCCGACGCGCTGCGCGCGATGTGCACGCGCGGACGGGACGTGGGCGACCCGCGCATCGTGCTGCTCACGCCCGGCCCGTACAAC
>DATBPW010000145.1:0-15211 GCA_036561125.1 Ramlibacter sp.
GGATGGGTCCAGTTCCAGAGCAGCTGCGCGGTGTCCTCCACGCCCTGCTTCTTCAGTGCGGAAAACAGTTTCACCTCGCCGCCGCCGGCCTGCAGTCGCGCAATGGACAGCGCCTTGGCCTGCTCGCTGCGCGTGAGCTTGTCGGCCTTGGTGAGGAGCACGAGGAATTTCAGGCCCTGCTCGACGCGCGGGCGGATCACGTCCAGCAGGATCTCGTCGAGTTCCGTGAGGCCGTGGCGCGGGTCGACCAGCAGCACGATGGCCTCGAGATTCTCTCGTGTCACGAGATAGTTCGCCATCACCTGCTGCCAGCGCGCCTTGTCGGCCTTCGGCACGGCCGCGTAGCCGTAGCCGGGCAGGTCGGCGAGCACGACATCGGTGATGTTTTGCTTGCCCAGCGCGAACAGGTTGATGCTCTGCGTGCGTCCGGGCGTCTTCGACGCGAACGCCAGGCGCTTTTGCTGCGTGAGCGTGTTGATGCACGTCGACTTGCCCGCGTTCGAACGGCCGACGAAGGCGATCTCGGGAACGCCCGTGGCAGGCAGGAACTCGAGCCGCGGGGCGGTCGTGAGGAAACGGGCCGTGTGCATCCAGGCCATGGCCTGAGCGGCGCCGGAGAGGTTCATGGCGCATTGTAGAATCGCGGGGTTTTGCGCCGGAGAGCGCCGCTACAAGAAGACAAAGCCGCCATGAACCGATTCGCCGTCGTGATCGCTGCCATGCTCGCAGCGACGTCCCTGTCGTCGTTCGCTGCCGAAGCGGCGCCGCAGCCCGCCGCCGCCGCGCCGGCTGCCGCCAAGCCCGACCTGAACGCGGGCAGCGCGAAGTTCGGCGCGACCTGCGCGGCCTGCCACGGTGCCGACGGGAATTCCAGCGTCACGCAGTACCCGAAGCTCGCGCAGCAGCATCCGGACTACCTCATGAAGGAGCTGGCGGACTTCAAGGCAGGCAAGCGCGTGAACCCGATCATGCAGCCCATGGCCGCGCAGCTGTCGGACGCCGACATGCGCAACATCGCCTACTGGGCCGCGTCGCAGAAGGCCAAGCCCGGGTTCGCGAAGGACAAGGACCTGGTGGTGCTCGGCGAGAAGATCTACCGCGGCGGCATCATGGACAAGCACGTCGCTGCCTGCGCCGGCTGCCACAGCCCGAACGGCGCCGGCATCCCGTCGCAATTCCCGCGCCTGGCGGGCCAGCATGCCGAGTACGTCTACGCGCAGCTCGTCAATTTCCAGAACGGCACCCGCAAGAACAGCCCGCAGATGGCGGACATCGCCGCGCGGCTGTCGGACCAGGACATGAAGGCGGTGGCCGATTACGTCGCCGGCCTGCGCTGATCGTTTGAACTAACCGCTGCACAAGCACCCTAAGAAGGGCGGGCACCCAGCGGGCCCGCCTTTCGTTTTTTGATGACCGCCGCCACCGAAGGGCTCCAACTCAGAACCGGGTCGCCGCGCCTGCGCGCAGCGATCGAGCTGCTGTCGTCCATGCGGTTCTCGATCTCGCTGCTGGCGGTGATCTGCATCGCGTCGGTGATCGGCACGATCGTCCAGCAGCAGGAACCGCTGGTGAATTACGTGGACAAGTTCGGGCCGTTCTGGGCCCAGCTGTTCCTCGCGCTGCACCTGGACACGGTCTACAGCGCAGGCTGGTTCCTCACGATCCTCGCGTTCCTCGTCGTGAGCACGTCGCTGTGCATCGCCCGCAATGCGCCGAAGATCGTCGCCGACCTGAAGTCGTACAAGGAAAACATCCGCGAGCAGGGGCTGCGCGCATTTCACCATCGCGCCGAAGGCGATGTGGCGGGTGAGCCCGCGGACGCCGCGGCCCGCATCGGCCAGGCGCTGGTGGCCGGCGGCTGGAAGGTGCGGCTGCAACAGCGCGGCAACGGCTGGATGGTGGCGGCCAAGCGCGGCGGCGTGAACAAGATCGGGTACCTCGCGGCGCACAGTGCGATCGTGCTGATCCTGCTCGGCGGGCCGCTCGACAGCAACGTGCTGGTGAGCGCGGAGATGTGGCTCACGGGCAAGACGCCGTACACCGGCGGCGGCACGATCGCCGAGGTCGCGCCCGAGCACCGGCTGCCGCCGAACAACCCGAGCTTCCGCGGCAACCTGCTCGTGGCCGAAGGCACGTCATCGGGCAGCGCCATCCTCAACGAGGCGAACGGCATCGTCGTGCAGGACCTGCCGTTCACGATCGAGCTCAAGAAGTTCATCGTCGACTACTACTCGACCGGCATGCCCAAGCTGTTCGCCAGCGACATCGTGATCCACGACCGCGAGACGGGCGAGGCGATTCCCGCGCGCGTGGAAGTGAACAAGCCTGCCGTCTGGCGCGGTGTGAAGATCTACCAGTCGAGCTTCGACGACGGCGGCTCCAGCGTGAAGCTGCGCGCCGTGCCGATCAACGGTGGCCATCCTTTCGAAGTGCAGGGGGTGATCGGCGGCAACACGCAATTGAGCAAAGGCCAAGGCGACGGCGCGCAGAAGATGACCCTCGAATTCACGGGGCTGCGCGTCATCAACGTCGAGAACTTTGGTGCGAACCAGGGCACCGACGTGCGCAAGGTCGATTTGCGCTCCACCATCGATGCGCAGCTCGGCGCCGCGAACAAGTCGGCGACGAAGAAACAGCTGCGCAACGTCGGGCCGAGCGTGAGCTACAAGCTGCGCGACGCCTCGGGGCAGGCGCGTGAGTTCAACAACTACATGCTGCCGGTCGACATGGGCGACGGTGTGCCGGTGTTCCTGATGGGCGTGCGCGACACGCCCGCCGAGGCCTTCCGCTACCTGCGCGTGCCGGTCGACGACCAGGGCGGCCTCGACGGTTTCGTGCGCTTGCGCCTCGCACTGCTCGACCCCGCGTTGCGCGACGAAGCGGTGAAGCGGTTCGCGGCGCAGGCCACCGATCCGTCGAAGCCGCAAGTGGCCGACCAGCTCGCCGCCTCCGCGGGCAAGGCGCTGGCCATGTTCGCGGGCGTGGGCACCCCCAAGGGGCCGGACGGCAAGCCGCTGGCGGGTCTGCAGGCAATTTCCGATTTCATGGAGGTGAACCTGCCTGCGGCCGAACGCGCGCACGCCGGCGAGGTGATCGTGCGCATCCTCAACGGCTCGCTGTTCCAGCTCGCGCAGATCTCGCGCGAACACGCGGGGCTCAAGCCGCTCGAACCCACCGACAGCACGCAAGCGTTCATGACCCAAGCCGTCCTCGCGCTGTCGGACGTGAACGCGTACCCGATGCCGATGGCCTTCGAGCTCGCCGACTTCAAGCAGGTGCAGGCCAGCGTGTTCCAGGTGACGCGCACGCCCGGCGAGGCCATCGTCATCCTGGGCTGCGTGTTGCTCATCGGAGGCGTGTTTGCGATGCTCTATGTGCGCGAGCGCCGCCTCTGGTGCTGGCTCGGCGCGGAGCCGGGCGGCTCGCGCTGCACGATGGCGCTGTCCACCAACCGCCGCACGCTCGATGCGGACCGTGAATTCGACAGGCTCAAGGAGCAGGTCCTGGGAACCAAACCATGAACACCGCGACGACCACCCTCACTCTGACGCCGGGCTATTTCTCCACGCGCAACTGGTTCGACTGGCTTTTCGCCGCGCTCGTGGTCGCCGGTGGCGCGTACGCGCTCGCGAACTACGGGCGCTACATGGACGTGTACGAGAAGGGCATCCTGATGGGAGCGGTGCCGGCCGCGATCTGGGTCGGCTGGTTCTGGCGGCCGCTGCGCGTGCTGATGTTCGTCGTCGCCGGCGCTTCGCTGCTGGCGCTCGCGTCGTACCAGGGCAACCTCGCGAATGCCGAGAGCAGGTTCTGGCTGAAGTACTTCCTTTCGAGCCAGTCCGCGATCCTGTGGATGGCCGTGTTGTTCCTGATGGCGACGGTGTTCTACTGGATCGGTGTCGTCGCGAAAGGCCAGTCCATCGCGATGCAGCGCATCGGCTCGCGGCTCGTGTGGGCCGCCGTGGCGATGGCGCTGATCGGCACGATGGTGCGCTGGTACGAAAGCTACCTGATCGGCGCCGACATCGGCCACATCCCGGTGAGCAACCTGTACGAAGTGTTCGTGCTGTTCTGCTGGATCACATCGGTCTTCTACCTGTATTTCGAGGACCGCTACCAGACGCGCGCGCTCGGCGCCTTCGTGATGCTGGTGGTCAGCGCCGCGGTCGGCTTCATGGCGTGGTACGCGATCGTGCGCGAAGCCAGCGAGATCCAGCCGCTCGTCCCCGCGCTCAAGAGCTGGTGGATGAAGCTGCACGTGCCGGCGAACTTCATCGGCTACGGCACGTTCTCGCTGGCGGCGGCGGTGTCGCTCGCCTACCTGCTCAAGAACGCGGCGTCGAAGTCGCTGTGGATCGGCCTCGTCGCGCTGCCGGCCGCGTTCGGCATCGTGATCCCGCTGCTGTTCCTCCTGTTCGGCGGCCTCGGCGCCGACAACGCGGCGAGCGTGGTCCGCACGATGGAAATCGCCGGCACGCTCGTGCTGATCGATGCCGCCCTCATCGCGGGGCGAGGGCGGATCAATGCGGCAACGCCGTCCTCCGAGGTGCTCGACGATGTCATGTACAAGTCGATCGCCGTCGGCTTCGCGTTCTTCACGATCGCGACCGTGCTCGGCGCGCTGTGGGCGGCCCAGGCCTGGGGCGGCTACTGGAGCTGGGACCCCAAGGAAACCTGGGCGCTGATCGTCTGGCTGAATTACGCCGCGTGGCTGCACATGCGCTTGATGAAGGGCCTGCGCGGCGGGATCGCCGCCTGGTGGGCCTGCATCGGCCTGCTGGTGACGACTTTCGCATTCCTCGGGGTGAACATGTTCCTGTCGGGTTTGCACAGTTACGGCCGGCTGTAAGACCGGCGCGCGCAACCCGACGAATGGCGAAGACACGGGGGTAGTGCGATGCTGATCAAGACCCGAGACGACGGCTTCATCCACGCGGTGCCGAGCGACATCACGCCGCCGCACGAATACGGGAAGCGGCGCGATTTCATCAAGCTCATGGCCGCGGGCGCGGCCAGCCCGGCGCTCGCGTCGTGGGCGGCGCGCGAAGCTTTCGCGCAGGTTCCGCGGCCGGGCAAGCTGGCGGCGCTGCAAACGGTGCCCACGCGCGTCGACGGCGGCATGTCGGCAGACAAGCCCACGGAGTACAAGGACGCGACCAGCTACAACAACTTCTACGAGTTCGGCACCGACAAGTCCGATCCTGCGGAGAACGCGCACACGCTCGTCACCTCGCCGTGGACGATCGAAGTCACGGGCCTGGTGAAGAAGAACCTGAAGTTCGGCCTCGAAGACCTCATGAAGATCGCGCCGCTCGAGGAGCGCATCTATCGCCTGCGCTGCGTCGAGGGCTGGTCGATGGTGATCCCGTGGGTCGGCTACTCGCTGGCCAAATTGATCGCCAAGTGCGATCCGCTCGGCAACGCGCGATACATCGAGTTCGAATCGCTCGCCGATCCGGCGCAAATGCCGTACATCCGCTCGCGCATCCTCGACTGGCCGTACACCGAGGGCCTGCGCCTGGACGAAGCGATGCACCCGCTCACGCTGCTCACGTTCGGCATGTACGGCGAAGTGCTGCCCAAGCAGAACGGCGCGCCGGTGCGCGTCGTTGTGCCCTGGAAGTACGGCTTCAAGAGCGCCAAGAGCATCGTGCGCATCCGCTTCACGCAGGTCGAGCCGCACACGGCGTGGAACAAGGCCGCGGCCAACGAGTACGGGTTCTATTCCAACGTGAACCCGAACGTCGACCACCCGCGCTGGTCGCAGGCGACCGAGCGGCGCATCGGCGATGGCGGCATCTTCGCCAAGCGGCACCCCACGCTGATGTTCAACGGCTACGACAAGCAGGTCGCGCAGCTGTACGCGGGCATGGACCTGCGCAAGAACTTCTGAAGGCGGTGAACGCATCCAGGGCGCTGATGCATCCGGCCGCCAAGCCGGCGCTCTTCGTCGTCGCCGCGTTGCCGTTCGGCTGGCTGCTGTACTGCACGCTCACGGACAACCTCGGCGCGAACCCGCAGGAGCACCTGATCCGCTCGCTGGGCGACTGGTCCTTGCGCTTCCTGTGCATCACGCTCGCCGTCACGCCGCTGCGCGTGATCACGGCGACACCCGCGATCGCGCGGTTTCGCCGCATGCTCGGCCTGTTCATGTACTTCTATGTCGTGCTGCACCTCATCGCGTACAGCGTGTTCGACAAGGAGCTGGTGTGGGCCGACATCGCGAAGGACATCGGCAAGCGCCCGTTCATCCTGGTGGGCTTCACGGCCTTCGTGCTGCTCACGCCGCTGGCCGCCACCTCGTTTAATCGCGCCGTGAAGTCGTTGGGCGCGAAGCGCTGGCAGGCGTTGCACAAGCTCGTCTATGCGATCGCGGGCCTGGCGATCCTGCACTTCTTCTGGATGCGCGCCGGCAAGCACAACTTCGCGGAAGTCGAGGTCTACGCCGCGATCCTCGCCACCTTGCTGGGCTGGCGCATCGCGTACGCGCTCAGGGCGCGAGCCGCTCCAGCCGCATCTGGTCCGCGGGCGTCTCGCGTTCGCGGATGACGAAGGACCGGTCGCCGTCGACGAGCACTTCGGCCGCGCGCCCGCGCGTGTTGTAGTTGCTCGCCATGCTCATGCAATAAGCGCCCGCGGACATCACCGCCAGCAGGTCGCCCGGCTGCGCGGTGAGTTTGCGGTCGCGGCCGATCCAGTCGCCGCTCTCGCAGACGGGGCCGACGACGTCATAGGTCTCGGTCGGGCCCGCGCTTTTCCCGACGGGCTCGATGGCATGGAAAGCCTGGTACATCGCCGGGCGGGGCAGGTCGTTCATCGCGGCGTCGACCACGCAGAAATTCTTGTGCTCGCCGGGCTTCAGGTACAGCACCTGCGTGACGCAGATGCCCGCATTGCCCACGAGCGAGCGCCCGGGCTCGATCATGAACTTGCGCCCGCCGAAGCCGCGTGCATCGATGCGTTCGAACAGCTTGCGCCACAGCGCGTCGGCGGCCGGTGGATCGTCGCCCTTGTATGCGATGCCCAGGCCGCCGCCGAAGTCGATGTGGTGCAGGTGCACGCCCTCGCGCTCGACGGCTTCGACGAGGTCGAGGATGCGGTCCATCGCATCGAGGTACGGCGACTCGTCGGTGATCTGCGAGCCGATGTGGCAATCGATGCCGACGACCTCGAGGCCGGGCAACGACGCGGCGCGCCGGTACGCGGCGACCACGCGCGCGTGCGCGATGCCGAACTTGTTGCCCTTCAGGCCCGTCGAAATGTACGGATGGGTCTTCGCGTCGACGTCGGGATTGACGCGGATGCTCACGGGCGCGCGCCGGCCCGCTTGCACGGCGACTTCGTTGAGCAGTTCCAGCTCGGCTTCGCTCTCGACGTTGAAGCAGCCGATGCCGGCGCCGAGCGCGCTCCCGATTTCCGCGCGCGTCTTGCCGACGCCGGAAAAAATGATGTCGCGCGGCTGGCCGCCGGCCGCGAGCACGCGCTCGAGTTCGCCGCCCGAGACGATGTCGAACCCGCAGCCGGCGCGCGCGAACACCTGCAGCACGCCGAGCGACGAATTGGCCTTCATCGCGTAGCAGATCTTCGCGTCGCGCCCGGCAAATCCGCGCTGGTACGCGGCGAGCGCGTCGAGCATCGATGCCTTCGAGTAAATGAAGAGTGGCGTACCGTGGCGCTGCGCGAGCTCGGCCACAGGCACACGCTCGACGCAGAGCTCGCCTTGCTCGAAGTGGAAATGCGGCGCGCCGGGCAGGGTGTTCGTCATTGGCGCGGCACCGGGTTGGCCGTGCCCATGCCGGTGTTCGACGGCTCGGACGCGGTCGCGGCCGGGTTGAGGGATTCGGGCAACGACGCGCGCGACACGCCGGCCGGCCCCGTCGGCAGGTACAGCGGGCCGCGCTGTCCGCAACCCGCCAGCACCAGCAGCAGGGCCGCAGTGCCCGCGACGCGCGCGATTGCACGCGCGCTGCCTAGAATGGGGACAACCTTCAACATCGGCAAATTGTAATGACCGATACCGAGTACATGGATCTTGCGGAGGCGCTGCTCGCGCGCGTCGAAGCGTGCTGCGACCGCATCAACGAGTCGACCGACGCCGACGTCGACAACCAGCGCGTCGGCGGGATGGTGACGCTCACCTTCCCGGCCGGCTCGCAGATCATCATCAACCTGCAGAAGCCGCTGCACGAGGTGTGGATGGCCGCGCGGTCGGGCGGCTTCCACTACAAGTTCGACGGCGCGCGGTGGATGGACACCAAGGGCAATGGCGAGTTCTTCGCGAACCTGTCGAAGTATGCGAGTGAACAGGCCGGGGCCGGGCTCGATTTCGATTGAACCGCGCCGTCAGTTCCTGAACAGGTCGAGGATGCTCTTGCGCTCTTCGGCGCTCGACTTCGGGTTGGACGTCTGCGTGCCCGGCGGGATCACGTCGGAGTTGAGCAGGCTCTTGTCGTAGGGCACGCCGCCGTTCTGCGTGGGCGGCGGCGGTGCCGCGCCGCTCATCGTGTCGGCCGGCGTGATGCCGACGCTCGCGACGCCGTGGCCCGGCGCGTATTCCTCGTAGTACCACTCGCCGCCGACGTTCACCACGCCTTCGGGCGCGACGGGCTCCATGATCGGGACGCCCTTGAGCGCCGTCTGCATGAAGTCGATCCACACCGGCAGGCTCAGGCCGCCGCCGGTTTCGCGGTCGCCCAGCGATTTGGGCTGGTCGTAGCCGATCCACACGATGGCGACCAGCGTCGGCTGGAAGCCGTTGAACCACGTATCGACCGAATCGTTCGTCGTGCCGGTCTTGCCGAACAGGTCGGGGCGCTTGAACGTCGCGTAAACCTTCGCGGCCGTGCCGGAGCGCGCCACTTCGCCCAGCAGGCGCTCCATCATGAAGGCGTTGCGCGCGTCGATTGCGCGCACGGACTCGTTGGGCAGCGGCGGCTGGCTTTCCACCAGCGTATGCCCCTTCTGGTCCGTGATGCGGGTGATCAGCCAGGGATTGACGCGATAGCCGCCGTTCGCGA
This sequence comes from Ramlibacter sp., assembly GCA_036561125.1. Classification (GTDB taxonomy): domain Bacteria; phylum Pseudomonadota; class Gammaproteobacteria; order Burkholderiales; family Burkholderiaceae_C; genus Ramlibacter. The sequence goes on from DATBPW010000145.1 coordinate 9,018, forward strand.
ACACGGAGTACGCCGTCGCCATCTGCATCGGCGTGACGGAACCGGCGCCGAGCGCCATCGTCAGGTAGGGCGGATGCTTTTCCGGGTCGAAGCCGAAGCGCGAGATCCAGTCCTGCGCGTTCTGCGGGCCGACCGCCTGCAGGATGCGGATCGACACCATGTTCTTCGATTCGGCCAGCGCGCGGTGCAGCGGCATCGGCCCCTCGAACTTGCCGTCGTAGTTCTTCGGCTCCCACGGCTGGCCGCCGGTGACGCCGGCGTCGAAGAACAGGGGCGCGTCGTTGATGATGGTCGAGGGCGTGAAACCCTTTTCGAGCGAGGCCGAGTAGATGAACGGCTTGAAGCCGGAGCCGGGCTGGCGCCACGCCTGCGTGACGTGGTTGAACTTGTTCTTGTTGAAGTCGAAGCCGCCGACCATCGCGTGGATGCCGCCGTCGCGTGGGTCCACGGCCACGAACGCGCCTTCCACTTCCGGCAGCTGCGTGATCTCCCAGGTGTTCTTCGGCGTCTTCATCACGCGGATCACGGCGCCGGGGCGGATCTTCGTTTTGGGCGGCGCCTTGTCGGACAGCCCCGATTGCGCCGGCCGCAGGCCTTCGCCCGTGATCTCGATGCGCTCGTCGCCGCCGCGCGCCGCGACGATCTTCTTCGGGCCCGCCTCGAGCACGACGGCCGCCATCACGTCGCCGTTGTCGGGGTGGTCGTTGAGCGCGTCGTCGACCGCGTCGTCGATTTCCTTCGGGTCGGTGGGCAGCTCGACGAATTCCTCGGGGCCGCGGTAGATCTGCCGCGTCTCGTAATTCATGATGCCCTTGCGCAGGGCCTTGTACGCCGCTTCCTGCTGCACCGAATTGACCGTGGTGTAGACGTTCAGGCCGCGCGTGTACGCCTCATCGCCGTACTGCGCATGCACGAGCTGGCGCACGAGTTCGGCGACGTATTCGGCATGCGGCCCTTCGGCTTCGGACGCGCTGCGGAAGTGCAGCTCCTGCTTCTTCGCGACGGCGCCTTCGTCCGCCGTGATGAAGCCGTTCTCCACCATGCGGTCGATGATGTACTGCTGGCGCGTGTGCGCGCGGCTGGGGTTGGTGAGCGGATTGAACGCCGAGGGGGCCTTCGGCAGGCCCGCCAGCATCGCCGCTTCGGCGATCGACAGGTCCTTGAGCGGCTTGCCGAAATAAGTTTCGGCGGCCGCGGCGAAACCATAAGCCCGGTTGCCCAGGTAGATCTGGTTCATGTAGATCTCGAGGATCTGCTCCTTCGTGAGCTGGTGCTCCAGCTTGAACGTCAGGAGCACCTCGTACAGCTTGCGCGTGAAGGTCTTCTCCGAGGACAGGTACACGTTGCGCGCGACCTGCATAGTGATCGTGGATGCGCCCTGGCTCTTGACCTTGCCCAGGTTCGCGATCGCCGCGCGCAGCACGCCGGTGTAGTCGACGCCGCCGTGGGAATAGAAGCGCGCATCTTCGACCGCGATCACCGCGTCCTTCATGACCTTGGGGATCTCGTTGATCGGGGTGAGCTGGCGGCGCTCCTCGCCGAACTCGCCGATCAGCACGCCGTCGGCGGAGTACACGCGCAGCGGCAGCTTCGGGCGGTAATCGGACAGGTCGGAGACGTCCGGCAGGTTCGGGTACGCGACCGCCAGCGCGACGCCGACGATGATCAGGATGCAGGCGAGCCCGGCCGCGCCGAGCCCGGTGGCCCACAGGAGGGCACGCAGCGCCCAGTGCCGCGGGCGGCGCGATTTCGACGGCGGCGTGGCGGCATCACCGGACGGTTGCTCGTTGGACATACGGATCGGTTGGAGGCGGCGCGGCCATTGTAGGAACCCGCCAGCGCGCATTGGTTGCGCACCTCCGGCCGGGCAAAAACCCGGCGGATGAGATTCCGTGACTTAGTTGGGGTTCACGAGTATCGCAGGTAACGGCGTCGGGTTTTGGCAACGGCGCATTGCTCAGAAAACCGAAAAATCCTTTGTGCGACAAGGATGTCACTGCTAGCATTGAAGTGAAGTCTTAGGTTTGTTACACGCCGAAATACCGCGTTTCAGGAGACGGATGTGATCTCTCTCGGCCCTCTGTTCAAGCGCCAGCCCGCCCCACTGCTGGGGTTGGACATCAGCTCTTCGAGCGTCAAGCTGGTGGAACTCGGCCGTGACAAGGAGGGCAACTACGTCCTCGAACGCTGCGCCATCGAGCCGCTGGAGCGCGGCTGGATCACGGACGGCAACGTCGAGAAGTTCGACGAGGTCGCCGAGGCGATGCGGCGCGTCGTCAAGAAGAGCGGCACCCGCACCCGCAACGTCGCGATGGCTTTGCCGCCGTCGGCCGTGATCACCAAGAAGATCATCCTGCCGGGCGGCATGACCGAGGCCGAGCTGGAGGTGCAGGTCGAAGCCGAAGCCAACCAGTACATCCCGTTCTCGCTGGACGAGGTGAGCCTGGACTTCTGCGTGATCGGGCCCAGCCCCACGTCGAGCGGCGACGTCGAGGTGCTGATCGCCGCGTCGCGCAAGGAAAAGGTGCAGGACCGCCAGGGCCTGGCCGAGGCCGCCGGCCTCAAGCCGATCATCATCGACGTCGAGTCGTACGCGTCGCGCCTGGCCGCCAGCCGCCTGATCAAGGACCTGCCGAACGAAGGCGTCGATGCGATGGTCGCGCTGTTCGAGGTGGGCGCCTTCACCACGGCGATGCAGGTGATCCGCAACGACGAAGTGCTCTACGACCGCGACCAGGCGTTCGGCGGCGCGCAGCTCACGCAGCTGATCGTGCGCCAGTACGGCTTCTCGGCCGAGGAGGCCGAGACCAAGAAGCGCAACGGCGACCTGCCCGAGGACTACGAGAGCGGCGTGCTCAAGCCGTTCGTCGAAAGCATGGCCCAGGAAGTGGCGCGCGCACTGCAGTTCTTCTTCACGTCGACGCCGCACAACCGCGTCGACTGCATCATGATCGCCGGCGGCTCGGCCGCGCTGCCCGGCCTGGCCGAGGCCGTCACGGCCCAGACGTCGTTCCCCTGCAATCTCGCCAACCCCTTCGAAGGCATGCATGTCGGCGAAGGCGTGCGTGAGAAGAAGATGAAGCGTGAGGCGCCCTCGTACCTCACGTCCTGTGGCCTGGCCATGCGGAGGTTCCTGCAGTGATATTGATCAACCTCCTGCCGCACCGCGAGGCGGCACGCAAACGCCGGCGCGAGGCGTTCTATGCGTCCCTCGGCGCGTCGGCCGTGCTCGGCGGCGTCGTCGCGGGCGTGATCTACGGCTGGTATGCCGCGCAGATCTCCAACCAGCAAAGCCGCAACCAGCTGCTCAAGACCGAGATCGTCCGTCTCGAAGGGCAGATCAAGGACATCCAGAACCTGCAGACGGAGATCGCCGCCCTGCGCGCGCGCCAGCAGGCGGTGGAAGACCTGCAGGCCGACCGCAACCTGCCGGTGCACCTGCTCAACGAGCTCGTGAAGCAGTTGCCCGACGGCGTGTACCTCACGAGCATGAAGCAGGAAAACCAGGTCGTGACCATCACGGGCATGGCGCAGTCGAACGAGCGCGTGTCCGAGTTGCTGCGCAACCTCGGGACCAAGAGCCCCTGGATCACCAAGCCGGAGCTCGGCGAAATCACCGCCGCATCCGTGCAACTGAGCCCGCGCGACTCGCGCCGGGTGTCGAACTTCACCATGAAGGTCAAGCTGCTGCGGGCGAGCGAGCTCGCGAAGTCGGCGGCGAGCGCCGCATCCGGCGCATCGGCCGCGGCAAGGAGCTGACGCTATGGCCACCACCACCGCCAAGCTTCCCAAGATCGATACCGCGGCGCTGCAGCAGGCTGTCACCGCGCAGTTCAAGGGCCTGAACCCGAACGACCCCGCCTCGTGGCCGATCGTGCCGCGCGCACTCGTGTGCTTCGCGCTGGTCGTGGGCATCGTCGTGGCCCTGTGGTTCGTCTGGCTGAACGGCGTCGACGAGGAGCTGCAGAAGGAAGAAAAGACCGAGCAGACCTTGAAGACGGACTACCAGGGCAAGCTCGCGCAGGCGGTGAACCTCGATGCGCTGCGCAAGCAGCGTGAGCAGGTCCAGCAGTACGTGACGCAGCTCGAGAAGCAACTGCCCAGCAAGGCCGAAATGGACGCCCTGCTGTCGGACATCAACCAGGCGGGCCTGGGCCGCAGCCTGAACTTCGACCTGTTCCGCCCGGGCAGCGTGAGCGTGCGCGAGTACTACGCGGAACTGCCCATCGCGATCCGCGTGACGGGCCGCTTCCACGACATCGGATCGTTCGCCTCCGACATTGCGAACCTCTCGCGCATCGTGACGCTGAACAACATCTCGATTTCGCCGCAAAGCACCAAGGGCGCGACCGAGAGCGTGCTGGTGATGGACGCGACTGCCAAGACGTTCCGCTACCTCGATACCGACGAAGTGGCGGCGCAGCGCAAGGCGCAAGGAGCGAAGAAGAAATGAGCGCCCGACACCTTCTCGCAGCAGCACTGGCCGGCGCGCTGCTCGCCGGTTGCGGCGCCTCCGGACAGGAAGAAGTGCAGCAGTGGATGACGGAGCAACGCGCCGCCACCAAGCCCCACGTCACGCCCATCCCCGAGCCGAAGAAGTTCACGCCGCAGGCGTACACGCAGGAAGGCGCGACCGACCCGTTCTCGAACATCAAGCTGACGCAGGCGCTCAAGCGCGAGTCGTCGCAGGTGACGGCGAACGCGGGCCTCGTCGCGCCCGAACTCGCGCGGCGCAAGGAGCCGCTCGAGGCGTTCCCGCTCGACTCGATGAAGATGGTCGGCTCCCTGATCAAGCAAGGCCAGCCCGTCGCGCTGCTGAAGGTCGACAACCTGCTCTACCAGGTCAAGCCCGGCAATTACCTGGGGCAGAACTACGGAAAGATCGTGAAGGTGAGTGAGACCGAGGTGACCTTGCGCGAGATCGTGCAGGACCCCACGGGCGAATGGACGGAGCGCACAGCCACATTGCAACTGCAAGAGAGGTCGAAATGAATAACTACAACCGGATCACCTGGCGACAGGCGTGCGCGTTCGCGCTCGCGCTTTTCGCCATGGGGCTGACCGTCTCGGCACGAGCGCAAAACGCGGTCGAAGCCGTCACGGGTTCGATCCAGGGCGGGACGGAGGTCGTCCGCATCGATTTCACGCAGCCGCTCACGGCAGTGCCGGCAGGCTTCGCCATCCAGGCGCCCGCGCGCGTTGCGCTGGACGTGCCGGGCGCGACGAACGGCATGGGCCGCAACACTGTCGACATCAACCAGGGCAACGTGCGCTCGGTGAACATCGTCGAGGCCGGCAATCGCACGCGCCTCGTCCTGAACCTGAAGGCGCCGGCGGGCTACCACGCGCAGCTGCAGGGCAAGTCGCTGCTGGTCGTGTTCGACGCCGTCGCTGCCGCGGGGCCGTCCGCGCCGACGCAGCAGCCGGCGTTCTCCGAAAGCCGCAACGCCGAAGTGCAGCCGATCCGCGACCTCGACTTCCGCCGCGGCGTCGACGGCTCCGGGCGCGTGATCGTCGCGCTGCCGAACAACCAGATCGGCGTCGACATCCGCCAGCAGGGCCCGAACCTGGTCGTCGATTTCCTCAAGTCGTCGCTGCCCGAGGGCCTGCGCCGGCGCCTGGACGTCACCGACTTCGGCACGCCTGTGACCACCGTGACCACGCAACAGGTCGGCGACCGCGTGCGCGTGACGATCGAGCCCAAGGGCCTGTGGGAGCACAGCGCGTACCAGAGCGACAACCAGTTCGTGGTCGAAGTGCGGCCGCAGAAGCAGGATTCGTCGAAGCTGTCGCAAGGCCCGGGTTTCACGGGCGAGAAGCTGTCGCTCAACTTCCAGAACATCGAAGTGCGCTCGCTGCTGCAGGTGATCGCCGACTTCACCAACTTCAACGTCGTCACGTCCGACTCCGTGACGGGCTCCGTCACGCTGCGCCTGAAGGACGTGCCCTGGGACCAGGCCCTGGACATCGTGCTGCAGGCCAAGGGCCTGGGCATGCGCAAGACCGGCAACGTGCTGTGGATCGCACCGAAGGACGAGATCGCCGCGAAGGAGAAGCTCGATCTCGAATCGCGCGCGCAGATCGCCAGCCTCGAGCCCGTGCGCACGGAGTCGTTCCAGCTCAATTACACGAAGGCCGCCGACATCGCGGCGCAGATCAGCTCGGGCACCGGCGCCGCGCGCATCCTCACGATA
>DATBPW010000146.1:0-2300 GCA_036561125.1 Ramlibacter sp.
TCACCGACAAGGGCTCGATCAACCAGCGCGCGGTGCTCAAGCATCGCGACGCGCTGGTGCAGGCCTTCCACGACGACCAGCTGCCGTCGACGCTGAAACCGGAGCACGCATGAAGATCGAAGGACACGCGGCCATCGTCACGGGCGGCGCATCGGGGCTGGGCGAAGCGACCGCGCGCGAGCTCGCCCGCCTCGGCGCGAAGGTCGCGGTGCTCGACGTGAACGCAGATGCGGCGCAGAAAGTCGCGAGCGAGATCGGCGGCGTCGCCTTCTTCACCGCGTCGGTCGCCGCGTTCGACGGACAGGTCGGGCAGCAGGCGTACAGCGCATCCAAAGGCGGCCTCGTCGGCATGACGCTGCCGATGGCGCGCGACCTCGCGCAGCACGGCATCCGTGTGTGCACGATCGCGCCGGGGCTGTTCTCGACGCCGCTCATGCGCCAGTTGCCCGAGCCGGTGCAGCAATCGCTCGCCGCCTCGATCCCGTTCCCTTCGCGCCTCGGCAAGCCCGAGGAGTTCGCCCAGCTCGCCTGCCACGTCGTGACCAACACGCACTTGAACGGCGAGGTGATCCGCCTCGACGGCGCCTTGCGCATGGCGCCGCGCTGATTCCCCGATCCAACCCAGGAGACGCAGAGATGCAACTGAAGAAGACCCTGATCGCCGTCGCGGCGCTTGTCGCGACCACCGCCGCGCTCGCCGACGTCAACGTCGGTGTCGTGCTGTCCCTCACCGGCCCCGGATCGGGGCTCGGGCTGCCGATGCAAAACGAATTCAAGCTGTGGCCGCAGACGGTCGCCGGCGAGAAGGTGAACTTGATCATCCTCGACGACGCCAGCGACCCGGGCAAGGGCGTGAGCGATGCCAAGCGCCTGATCTCCGAAGACAAGGTCGACATGATCATCGGCTCGTGCCTGACGCCGGTCGCCGCCGCGATGGCGCCGGTGGCCGCCGAGTCCAACACGGTGCAGCTTGCCGCGTCGCCCGTCGGCGTTCCGCCCGGCCAGGACCACTGGCTGTTCCGCCTGCCGCAAAGCAACGACGTGATGGCGCACGCGATGGTGCAGCACATGAAGAAGCTGGGCATCAAGACCGTCGGCTTCCTCGGCTACACCGATGCGTACGGCGAGCTCTGGCTCAAGGCCATCACCGCCGAGGGCGAGAAGAGCGGCATCAAGGTCGTCGCCACCGAGCGCTTCGCGCGCACGGACACCAGCGTGACGCCGCAAGCGCTCAAGCTCGTCTCCGCGAATCCCGACGCGATGCTGGTCGTCGCCTCCGGTTCCGGCGCGGCGATGCCCGAGAAGGCGATCATCGAGCGCGGCTACAAGGGCAAGATCTACCAGACGCACGCCGCGGCCACGCCGGACCTGATCCGCATCGGCGGCAAGGACATCGACGGCACGTACGTCGTGTCCGGGCCCGCGGTGCACCCCGAGCAGTTGCCCGACAGCCATCCCTCCAAGAAGGTCGCGACCGATTTCGTGACCAACTACGAGAAAGCCTACGGCCCGAACTCGCGCAACCAGTTCGCCGCGCACGCGTACGACGCGAAGATCGTGCTCGAAAAGGTGCTGCCGGGCGCGCTGAAGAAGGCCAAGCCCGGCACGCCCGAGTTCCGCGCGGCGATCCGCGACGGCATGGAGACGATGGGCCGCACGATCTTCTCGCACGGCGTGATGAACTGGACGCCGCAGGACCACTGGGGCTACACCAACGAGACGGGCGTGATGCTCAAGGTGAGCGACGGCAAGTTCGTCGTCGAGAAGTAGTTGGATTTCTCGATCGCCGGCATCCTCGCGCTGGACGGCCTCACCAACGGGGCCATCTACGCGCTGCTCGCGCTCGCGACGGTGCTGGTGTTCGCGGTCACGCGCGTCATCTTCATCCCGCAGGGCGAGTTCGTCGCGTTCGGTGCGCTGACGCTCGCCCTCTTCCAGGCGGGCAAGGTGCCGGGCACCGTCTGGTTCCTGCTGGTGCTCGCCGGCGTCGCCGCCGTCTCCGACATCGTGAACGGATTGCGGCAGCGCCGGCGCGCCCCGCGCATCGCGATGAACGTCGTGCGCACGCTCGCCTATCCGATCGTGATTTCGCTCATCGCCATCTGGGCCGCGCCGCGCGCGCTGCCGTTGACGGTGCAGGCCTTGCTCACTCTCGCGCTCGTCACGCCGTTCGGCCCGCTGATCTACCGGCTCGCGTTCGAGTCGCTCGCCGACGCATCGGTGCTGGTGCTGCTGATCGTCTCGGTCGGCGTGCACTTCGCGCTCGTCGGCCTGGGCCTGCTGTTCTTCGGCGCGGAAGG
>DATBPW010000147.1:0-3772 GCA_036561125.1 Ramlibacter sp.
GAACCCGGTGCCGCATGCGGACGTCGTGACGTCGACCACGCACAAGAGCCTGCGCGGCCCGCGCGGCGGCTTCATCCTGATGAAGTCCGCGCACGAGAAGGCGATCAACAGCGCGGTGTTCCCGGGCCTGCAAGGCGGCCCGCTGATGCACGTGATCGCCGCGAAGGCGGTCGCGTTCAAGGAAGCGCTGCGGCCGGACTTCAGGACCTACCAGCAGCAAGTCGTGAAGAACGCCGACGTCGTGGCGCGCGCGCTCACCGAGCGCGGACTTCGCATCGTGAGCGGGCGCACCGAAAGCCACGTGATGCTGGTCGACCTGCAGCCCAAGGGAATCACCGGCAAGGACGCCGAGGCGGTGCTGGGGCAGGCGCACATGACGATCAACAAGAACGCCATCCCGAACGATCCGCAAAAGCCGATGGTCACGAGCGGCGTTCGCCTCGGCACGCCGGCGATGACCACGCGCGGCTTCGGCGAGAACGAGGCGCGCCTCACGGCCAACCTCGTGGCGGACGTGCTGGACAACCCGCGCGACGAGGCGAACCTGGCCCGTGTGCGCGAACGGGTCGCCGCGCTCACGCGCGAGTTTCCCGTCTACAAGTAAGCGGGGAATGCGATGAAATGCCCCTTCTGCGGCAGCACGGACACCCAGGTGGTGGAAACGCGCGTCGCGGAAGACGGCGACTTCATCCGCCGCCGCCGCCAGTGCACGGAATGCGAGAAGCGCTTCACCACCTACGAGCGCCCGGACCTCGCGTTCCCCGCGATCGTCAAGAAGGATGGGCGCCGCATCGACTTCGACGGCGAGAAGCTGCGGGGGTCGATGAAGCTGGCGCTGCGCAAGCGCCCGGTCAGCACGGAGCAGATCGACGCCGCCGTCGAGCGCATCGAGGAGAAGCTGCTCAACCTCGGCGCGCGCGAGGTGCCGAGCTCGCGCATCGGCGAGCTGGTGATGCGCGAGCTCAAGAAGCTGGACAAGGTCGCGTACGTGCGCTTCGCCAGCGTGTACCGCAGCTTCGAGGACATCGACGAGTTCAAGACGCTGGTCGACGAAGTGCGCAAGTAGCGGCACGCGGCGTTCAAGCGCAGTCCGCGGCGTGCGCCTGCTGCACGCGGGGGCGGCCGCCCGAATTCACGATGATCTGGCGCGCGTCCGCCGGCTCGAGCGATGCCGGGCACACGGTGATGGTGCCCGCCTGGAAGCCGCCGCCCACGAGCTTCGCCAACCCTTCCGGGGTATAGGACACGTAGCGCGAAACCGTGCTGTTCCCGCTGGCGCGCAGCCCCGTGGCGGCCGGATGCCCGTGCTGGACGATCGGCTCACCGGCATCGGGGACGCCGTTTCCGTTCGTGTCGTGGAATACGATCCAGCCCTGCTCCCACCCACCGGCCGCCGCGCAGCGGCTGCCATCGGCGGAATTGCACACCACCACGCGCACGTTGGTTCTCGCCGCTTCGCCGCGCGCGAACAGCAGCGTGGAAAACAGGTCACTGGTCGTGCTGCGGACCCGGCTGGCCTGCAGGTAACCGGCCATGGCCGGGAGCGCGGCGAGAGCCAGCGCTGCGACGATGGCCACGGCCACGGTCATTTCGATGATCGAGAAGCCGGCTTGCCGGCGTGCGGGGGATGGAAAGGTGTGCGTGTTCATGCCTTGAAGCGTAGGCAACGCACACGACCGGCAAATTCGAACTAGTGACGCGGCGGATGTGCAGGAGTTCACATCCCGCGCACTAAACGGGCCGGCACCCGGGCGGCACCGCCGTCAGTGAGACGGTGCCGCGAGCACGCTGCACTCAGGCTCGTTTCCTTCCAGGGCCCCGTCCTCGTCGAAACACATGCGGGTGCGAAGCACGGCTTCCACGGCATTGCCGTCCCGACGGGCCGGCGCGAAGCGCACCTTCTGCAGGCTGTCGGTGAGCTGCAGGATCGCGCCCTCGGTCAGCTCGTTGCCGCCGAAGTCCACCTTCGATACGTTTCCCGAAGGATCGACCCAGATACTGACGCGCAAGTGCCGGTTGGACAGTTCGCGCGCGATCTCCGGCGCGATCCCCGGCCGCATGCGGGCACGGGGCACGGGATCGTCGGGCTCCGGCGGCGTGGAGGCATGTTGCGGCACGGGGGGCGAGGGCGCAGGTTCCTGTGCGTTTGTCTTGATCGGGGGCCCTTCCTTGGCAACGAGGGGTGCGGGCAGGTGCTGCGTGGCCGCGCTCTCGACAGTCGCTTCGGGCACGGGAACTGGCGGGGCCACGGGCGTCTCGGCGCTGAAAGTCACGACGATGACCGGCGCCGGGACGATGTCGTGCGGCGCGCCCCCGAGCAGGAACAACAAGGCCGCATGCACGACGATCGACAGGGCCAGCGCGATCACCGGCAGGCGCAGCGATCCCTCGAGCGCCGGCAGCGGGCCGGCGGCTCCCCCAAGGTGGCGGACCTGTGCCTCGAATCGCATGTTGGGATTGTGATTCCTGGGCCCCGCCGCCCATCGCCCAAGCCCGGCCGTTCATCGAAGCACCCGCGGCAGGCGCCAAGCCCAGCCCTATGCTCTGCCTCATCCATGATTCCCGGAACCCCGCCCGCCATGTCCAAGAACTCCGGCTTCACACTGATCGAGCTGATGGTCGCCGTCGCCGTCGTCTCCATCCTCGCGGCAGTCGCACTGCCTTCCTATACGAACTACCTGAAGCGCGGCCGCATCCCGGAAGCGACGGCGAACCTCGCCACCAAGCGCGTCAAGATGGAACAGTTCTTCCAGGACAACCGCACGTACGTGGGCGCGACGGCCGGCAACAGCGACACGTCGACCAGCAAGTACTTCGACTTCTCGGCCAGCTCCGGTGGCGCCGACACACGCAGCGCCACCGGCTACACGCTGTTCGCCACCGGCAAGGGCGCCATGGCCGGCTTCACGTTCAGCGTCGACCAATCGAACGCGAAGGCATCGACCGTCACCGGCGTGAGCGGCTGGTCGGGCAACTCCAGCTGCTGGGTCACCACGTCGGGAGGCCAGTGTTGAACCGCATCCGGCAGCGCGGCGTCACCCTGATCGAACTGATGGTCGGGGTGGCGCTGATCGGCATCATCGCCGCGTTCGCCGCGCCGAGCCTGTCGACGACGCTGCAAAGCCGGCGCATCCGCACGGCGGCGGATTCCATCCAGTCCGGTTTGCAGTACGCGAAGAACGAAGCGCTGCGCCGCAACCGGAACGTGTCTTTCACTCTCCAGTCCACGACGGCCGCGGCCTGGCAGGTCGGCTGCGATCCCGCGGACGACACGGTGGTGTCCGGCGAGGCGGTGTGCGCCTCGGTGCTGCAGACGAGGAGCGCGGCCGAGGGCACCTCCATCACGGCCATCGCGACGTCCGAAATCATTTCCAGTACGGGCGCCACGGCCAGCGGCCTGTTCTCGACCAAGCTGCGTTTCACTTCGCTCGGCCGCGTCGACACGGCAACGATGGTGGGTGGCCACAGCGCCGTCATCCTTGTGTCGAACCCCGCAGGTGGCGCATGCGTCGTGGACGGCGGCGAGATGCGCTGCCTGAAGGTGATCGTGTCTTCGTCCGGCCTGATCCGGATGTGCGACCCCGCGGTCGCCGCCGGCGACCCCCGCGCCTGCTAAGGAGCCCACGCCCATGACCCGATCCCGCCAGTCGATGCACGGTCCCGCCGGCCAGGAAGGGATGATGCTGCTCGAAGCGCTCATCTCGATCCTCATCTTCTCGATCGGCGTGCTGGGCATCATCGGTGTGCAGGCACTCGCGATGCAGCAGTCGGG
>DATBPW010000148.1:0-10546 GCA_036561125.1 Ramlibacter sp.
GGCCCAGCACACGTGCGCGGCGCCGGGATGTTCCGCACGCAAACCGGCGACGATCGCTCGCGCCTCGCTGCGCCCCGCCACGGGTTGCACGCAGCCGATGAAGCGGCTCTTTTTGAGCGTGAAGTCGCTGTGCGCCGGGCGAGCGAGCGTGAGCGCCATCAGCGCCGGTGCGTGAACCAGCCCAGCCCCGCGCTCGTGCCGCCCGCGACCGCGCCGCGCGCGGGCCGGTATTCGCAGCCGACCCAGCCTTGCCAGCCGCATTGCGCCGACACTTCGTCGATCACGCCGAACAGGTAGTCGCAGTTCAGCTCGCCGACATCGGGCTCATGCCGTTGCGGCACACCGGCGATCTGGAAGTGACCCACGCGCCCCGTCGGCAGGTAGTGCTGGATTTTCATCGCGACGTCGCCTTCGACGATCTGGCAGTGGTACAGGTCCATCTGCACCTTCAGGTTCGCTGCGCCGACCTCCTGCACGATCGCATGCGCTTCGTCCTGGCGGTTCAGGAAGAAGTGCGGGATGTCGCGTGTGTTGATCGGCTCGATGAGGCAATCGATGCCCTGCTTCGCCGCTGCACCCGCGGCGAACTCCAGGTTGCGCAGGTAGGGCACCCGCAGGTCGTCGCGCGACGCGCCGTCCGGCGCGAGGCCGGCCATCACGTGGATGCGCGGACACTCGAGCACGCGCGCGTAGTCGAGCGCGACCGCGATCGACTCGCGGAATTCGCGCTCGCGGCCCGGCAGGCACGCGAGGCCTTTCTCGCCCTTGTCCCAGTCGCCCGGCGGCGCGTTGATCAGGACCTGCTGCAGTCCGTTCGCACTCAGGCGAGACTTCAGCTCGCGGGCGTCGTAGGCATACGGGAACAGGAACTCCACCGCGCGAAACCCGTCGCGCGCGGCGGCCTCGAAGCGGTCGAGGAAGTCGAGCTCCGGATAGAGCATCGACAGGTTCGCGGCGAACTGCGGCATGTCACTTCACGGCGACCTTGACGGCCTGCGGGTTCTCGCGGATGTATTCGCGGATGACCTCGTCGAAGTCGGCGTTCGCCGTGAGGCCCAGCGCTTCGGCGCGCGCCCACTTCACATGGCCCGGCCACGAGTTCACGAGCTTGAGGATGTCCGGGTCGGGCGTCCAGTCGAGCAGTGCCGTCGCTTCGCGGCCGGCGATGCGCTCCAGCGCCGCGGCCATCTCGCCCACCGTGCAGCGCAGGGACGGCAGGTTCAGGCCCGTGAGCGGGCCCCATTCGGCGTCGGTCGCTTCGGCGCAGCGGATGATCCCCTCGATCGTGCGCGTCGGCGACAGGATCGGGTGGTCGACTTCCGGGCCCACCGGCACCTGCGCGCGCACGCCCGCGAGCGGCTCGCGGATCATGCCGGAGAAGAAACTCGATGCGGCGCCATTGGGCCGGCCCGGCCGCACGCTCACCGTCATCAGCCGCACGTTGCGCGCGCGGATGAATCCCTTGCGGGCATAGTCGGCCATCATCGACTCGCCGATCAGCTTTTGCGTGCCGTAGCTCGATTGCGGCGTGGGCAGCGTGAAGTCCTCGATCGGGTCGGGCTTGGGAAAGCCCGGCAGCCTGCCGAACACCGCGACCGAGCTCGAGAACACCACCGTCGGTTTCGTGCCGAGCGCGCGGCAGGCTTCGAGCAACGCATGTGTCGCCGCGAAGTTGCTGCGCATGCCGAGGTCGAAGTCCGCTTCGCATTCGCCGCTGACTGCGGCCGCGAGGTGGAACACGACGTCCGTGCCCGGCGCAGGCACCTGGCGCTTCGCGATCACGTCGTTGAGGTCGCCCACGACGCACTGCACGCGCGCATCGTTCTTCAGGTCGTCGGGCGGCGCGGCGCGATCGGTGAGGGTCATCGACTCGATGCGCTGGGCCGGCGCGCCGGCGATAGCCAGCGAGCCGCGTTGCAGGAGCGTGCGGGCCAGGCGCGCGCCGAGAAAACCGCCCGCGCCGGTGATCAGGATGTTCATGTGCCAAATGATAGGCCGAGTGCCCAGCCGCCGGCGGCGGCCAGCAGCACGACCACGAACGGCGAAACGCGCGCATACATCAGCAGGCCGAAGGCGGCGAGCGCCAGGCCGAAGTCCGCGCGCGAGTGGATCGCGCTGGTCCACACCGGGTCGTACAGCGCCGACGCAAGGATGCCGACCACGCCGGCATTGACGCCGGCCAGCGCGGCGCGCACGCGCGTGCGCCGCCGCAGCGCGTCCCAGAACGGCAACGCACCGACGACGAGCAGGTAGCCGGGAAGGAAGATCGCAAGGAGAAAGACGAAGCCACCGGCCCAGCCGGTCAAGGTCCCGTGCATCACCGTGCCGAGATACGCCGCGAAGGTGAACAGCGGCCCGGGCACGGCTTGCGCCGCGCCATAGCCGGCGAGGAATGCCTCGTTGCTCACGGCGCCGCCCGGGACCACGGCCGCCTGCAGCAGAGGCAGCACGACGTGACCGCCGCCGAACACGAGCGCGCCGGCGCGATAGAAGCCGTCGATGAGTTGCAGTGCCGGCGAGCCCGTCGCTTGCGCCACGAGTGGAAGGCCGGCAAGGAGCACGACGAACAGCGCGAGCGCAGCGGCACCGAAATGCCGCGATGCACCGAATGCTTCGTGCGTGGCATCGGAGACGGGCGCGACCTGCACAAGCCACAGGCCCGCGAGCGCCGACGCCGCGATAGTGCCCACTTGCCAGATCGACGTCGGCAACACCAGCGTCAGCAACGCTGCGCAAAGCGCGAGCGCCGCACGCGGCCGGTCGGGACACAAGGCCTTCGCCATGCCCCACACCGCCTGCGCGACGACGGCGACCGCGACGACCTTGAGCCCATGCACTGCGCCGCTTTGCGCGAGCGCGCCGAACTGCGTCATGCCGTAGCCGAACGCGATCAGCAGCAAGGCCGACGGTGTCGTGAAACCGAGCCACGCCGCGAGCGTGCCCGCCCAGCCGGCGCGCAACATGCCCAGTGCCATGCCGACCTGGCTGCTGGTCGGGCCCGGCAGGAACTGGCACAGCCCGACGAGGTCGGAGAAGGTGGCGTCGTCGAGCCAGCGCCGGCGCTCGACGAACTCGGCGCGGAAGTAGCCCAGGTGCGCGATCGGCCCGCCGAACGAGGTGACGCCCAGTCGCAGGAAAGCGAGGAACACTTCCCAGGCGCCGCGCACCGGCATCACCCCCGCTCGAACTTGAACACCGCGGTGGTCGCGCGCACGTTGGGCAGCACCCGCACCTCGCGGCCTTCATGCAGGCCGAACGAATCGATGATCGCGAGCTTGTTCTTCGTCGCGAGCACTTCGAAATCCTTGTACGTCCCGACGCGGATGTTCGGCGTGTCGTACCACTGGTACGGCAGGCGCTTGGTGACGGGCATGCGACCGCGCAGGATCGCCAGGCGGTTGGCCCAGTGCGCGAAGTTCGGGAACGCGACGATGCCGATGCGGCCCACGCGCGCCGTCTCGACCAGCATGGTCTCGGCGTTGCGCAGGTGCTGCAGCGTGTCGACCTGAAGCACCACGTCGAACGAATCGTCCTCGAACATCGGCAGGCCTTCGTCGAGGTTCAGCTGGATGACGTCGACGCCGCGCTTCACGCAGGCGAGCACATTCGCGTCGTCGATCTCGACGCCGTAGCCGCTGCAGCCGCGATCGCGCTGCAGTTGCTCCAGCAGCGCGCCGTCGCCGCAGCCCAGGTCGAGCACGCGCGAGCCGGGCGGCACCAGGCGCGCAATGATGTCCATGGTGGTGCGGTCGCTCATGATTCCGCCGCGATGTGGTGGAAGTACGCACGCACGACGCCGATGTAGCGCTCGTCCTCGAGCAGGAAGGCGTCGTGGCCGTGCGGCGCGTCGATCTCGGCGTAGCTCACGTCGCGCTTGTTCTCCAGCAGCGCCTTGACGAGCTCGCGGCTGCGCGCCGACGCGAAGCGCCAGTCGGTCTTGAAGCTCACCAGCAGGAACTTCGCGCGCGCGGCCGCCAGCGCCTTCGCGAGGTTGCCGTTGTGCGACCGCGCGGGGTCGAAGTAGTCGAGGGCGCGCGTGATCAGCAGGTACGTATTGGCATCGAAGTACTCGCTGAACTTGTCGCCCTGGTAGCGCAGGTAACTCTCGATCTGGAACTCGACGTCCTGCGTGGAGTACTGGTAGTCCGAGCGCACGGCCCCGTCGACGGCGCTGCGCAGTTCGCGCCCGAACTTCTCGTTCATCACGTCGTCGCTGAGGTACGTGATGTGCCCGATCATCCGCGCGATGCGCAGGCCGCGCCTGGGCACGACACCGTGCCCGTAGAAATGGCCGCCGTGGAAATCCGGGTCGGTGACGATCGCGCGGCGCGCGACTTCGTTGAAGGCGATGTTTTCGGCGTTCAGGTTCGGCGCGCTGGCGACGACCACCGCGTTGCGCACGCGATCCGGATACTGCAGTGTCCACGACAGCGCCTGCATGCCGCCGAGGCTGCCGCCCATCACCGCCGCGAGCTGCGTGATGCCCAGACCGTCGAGCAGGCGCGCCTGCGCATCCACCCAGTCCTCGACCGTGACCACCGGGAAGTCCGCGCCGTAGATGCGGCCCGTGTCCGGGTTGACGTGCATCGGGCCGGTCGAGCCGAAGCACGAGCCGAGGTTGTTGATGCCGATGACGAAGAAGCGGTCGGTGTCCACCGGCTTGCCGGGCCCGATCATCGAGTCCCACCAGCCGACGTTGTCCGGCTGGTCGGCGTACACGCCGGCGACATGGTGCGACGCGTTGAGCGCGTGGCAGATCAGCACGGCGTTGCTCTTGGCGGCGTTGAGCGTGCCGTAGGTTTCGTACGCGAGCGAGTAGGCGCGAATCGACGCGCCGCTTTGCAGCGCGAGCGGCGCGTCGAAGGACATCGACTGGGCTTGGGCGATCAACGGCATGGCGACAAGGAAAAACCCGGCTCGCTAAACACGACGCCGGGCTGCCGGAGCTTCGTCTTTAGCTGCATTTGGTTGAGCGCCCGCAAGCGGAAGCAAATCGGCGCTGTGCAATGAGTATATCGCCGTCACAGGAGCAACGCCGCCACACCGAGCGCCACGAACACCAGCGCCGAGATGATGTGCACCCCCCGTATCGACACGAGCCGCGTCACGCGGTCGCCGAGCCACACTGCGGGAACGTCGGCGATCAGCATGCCGGTCGTGGTGCCCGCGACCACGAGCCACCACTGCGCATAGCGCGCGGCCAGCATCACGGTGGCCACCTGCGTCTTGTCGCCCATCTCGGCGAGGAAGAAGGTGAGCACCGTCGTGCCGAACACACCGAAGCGCGGCGCGCGTTCGGCCTCGTCGTCGTCGACCTTGTCCGGCACGAGGATCCACACGGCCATCGCGATGAAGGAGGCCGCGAGGATCCAGCGCAGCAGTTGCGGGCCGAGCACCGTCGTCAGCCACGCTCCCGCCGCACCCGCGATCGTGTGGTTCACGACCGTCGCGACGAAGATGCCCGCGACGATCGGCCAGGGCTTGCGAAAACGCGCGGCGAGCACCAGCGCGAGCAGTTGCGTCTTGTCGCCCATTTCGGCGAGGGCGACGAGGCCGGTGGAGACGAGGAAGGCTTCCATGCGAGGCCGCGCAGTCTAACCGGCGCATCCTGACGGCGCCGCAACGCGCGCACAGCTCTGGCGCAATCCTTGCTTCCACTTGGTGCGAGCGCGCCCAAAATCGCGCGAAAGCACCAACCCGGAGCAATTCGCTCCCCAAGGAAAGCCATGGAAGCACTCAAACAGGGCGCCGATGCCTTGTTCATCCTGCTCGGCGGCGTCATGGTCCTGGCCATGCACGCCGGGTTCGCGTTTCTCGAACTCGGCACCGTGCGCAAGAAGAACCAGGTCAACGCGCTGGTGAAGATCCTGTCGGACTTCTCGGTCTCGACCGTCGCGTATTTCCTCCTCGGCTACACGATCGCGTACGGCACGACGTTCTTCGTCGGCGCGGAGCAACTCGCGGCGAAGAACGGTTATGAGCTGGTGCGATTTTTCTTCCTGCTCACGTTTGCCGCCGCGATCCCGGCAATCATCTCGGGCGGCATCGCGGAGCGCGCGCGCTTCGGCCCGCAGCTCGCGGCCACCGCGGTGCTCGTCGGCCTCGTGTACCCGCTGTTCGAACACGTCGCGTGGGCCGGCGGCTTCGGCGTGCAAGGCTGGCTCAAGTCGCTCACCGGCGACGAGTTCCACGACTTCGCGGGCTCGGTCGTCGTGCACGCGATGGGCGGCTGGATCGCACTGCCGGCGGTCTTGCTGCTCGGCGCGCGCAGCAACCGCTATCGCAAGGACGGCGCGATCAGCGCGCACCCGCCCTCGAACATCCCGTTCCTCGCGCTCGGCGCGTGGATCCTCACGGTGGGCTGGTTCGGCTTCAATGTGATGAGCGCGCAGACGCTCGACAAGATGTCGGGCCTGGTCGCGGTGAACTCGCTGATGGCCATGGTCGGCGGCACGCTCGTGGCGCTCGCGCTGGGGCGCAACGACCCCGGCTTCGTGCACAACGGCCCGTTGGCGGGGCTCGTCGCGATCTGCGCCGGCTCGGACGTCGTGCATCCGCTCGGCGCGCTCGTGATCGGCGCGATCGCCGGCGCGATCTTCGTCTTCATGTTCACGCTGACGCAGAACAAATGGAAGGTCGACGACGTGCTCGGCGTGTGGCCGCTGCACGGCTTGTGCGGCGCATGGGGCGGCATCGCGGCGGGCATCTTCGGCGCGAAAGCGCTCGGCGGGCTGGGCGGCGTCAACTTCGGCGCGCAGCTGATCGGCACGGCCGCGGGCGTGGCGTGGGCGCTCCTTTCCGGCTGGGCCGTCTACGGCGCGCTCAAGGCGATCACGGGCCTGCGCCTGTCGGCCGAAGAGGAATACGAAGGCGCCGACCTCGCGATCCACAAGATCGGCTCGACGCCGGAGCGCGAAGTGAATTGGTAGCAATGTTCCCCGGAAGGGTTGTGCGATCATCCGCATCCGGATGAGCGCCGTCACCATCGAGCACGAACTCGCGGAGCATCGCACCTACCTGCTGCGGTTCGCGCGGCTGCAGCTGCGCAACGACGCGTGGGCCGAAGACGCCGTGAGCGAGACGATGCTCGCCGCGCTGACCAAGCCGCAGTCCTTCGGCAACCGCAGCCAGCTCAAGACCTGGCTCGTGGGCATCCTCAAGCACAAGGTCATCGACATCCTGCGCCAGCGCCAGCGCGAGGTGCAGCTCGCCACGGACGACGGCGGCGACGGCTCCGACGAGCTCGACGCGTTGATGTTCAAGGCCGACGGGCACTTCGTGAACGAGCCCGCCGAGTGGGGCGACCCCGAGCAGGAACTGAACTCGCGCCAGTTCTTCATGGTGCTGGAAGCGTGCACCGAGAAACTCCCGGCCGCGATGGGGCGCATCTTCCTCATGCGCGAATGGCTCGAGCTCGGCAGCGAGGAGATCTGTAAGGAACTCCAGCTCACGCCGACGAACCTGTACGTCCAGTTGCATCGAGCGCGCCTGCGCTTGCGCGAGTGCCTCGAGCTCAACTGGTTCGGCACCCGACGGGCCACAGCATCATGATCCTGCGCCGCACCTGCAAGGAAGTGGCCGCCCTGCTGGTGGCCCGGGAAGACCACGACCTGCCCGCACTGGAGCGCGTGGCGCTGCGCCTGCACCTGGCGGCGTGCCGTGCCTGCCCGAAATTCGAGCGGCAGATCCTGATCATGCGCAATTCGATGCGGCGTTGGCGCAACTATGCAGACGACTAAAGCGCAACGAAAGTGCTCAACATGCGCCATGGATGTGCGCGATTTAAGGGTTTTCGCCGCCTGACCGTCGCCCCGGGGCCTGCACGACGCGCAAAGTTCCCTTCATAATGGCCGGGCGTGGCGCAATCCGTCACGCAATGATTGCGGTGCCAGGTCAGTTTTCGCTTCGTTTGCGTTCTCGGGACTCCATCGCGCCAGTGTTCGTCTTTTCATTCGGAGTCCCTCGATGGGCAACAAACTTTACGTCGGCAATCTGCCGTACTCGGTTCGCGACAACGACCTGGAGCAGGCGTTCAGCCAGTTCGGTTCCGTCACCAGCGCCAAGGTGATGATGGAACGCGACACCGGCCGCTCCAAGGGATTCGGTTTCGTCGAGATGGGCAGCGATGCCGAAGCGCAAGCCGCGATCAGCGGCATGAACGGCCAGCCGCTCGGCGGCCGCAGCGTCGTCGTCAATGAAGCACGCCCCATGGAAAACCGCCCGCGCGGCGGCGGCGGCGGTGGTTACGGCGGTGGCGGCGGCGGTGGTTACGGCGGCGGCGGTGGCGGCGGCTACGGCGGTGGTGGTGGCGGCGGCGGTGGCCGGCGTGAAGGCGGCGGCGGCTACGGTGGCCGCGGCGGCGGCGGTGGCGGCGGCAACGACGGCGGTTTCCGCAGCCCCTACGGCTCGGGCCCGCGCGGTGGCGGCGGCGGCGGCAATCGCGGCGGATACTGATCGCACGGGCGTCACATCTCGCCGATAAAAAGGGGCCT
Organism: Ramlibacter sp.; assembly: GCA_036561125.1. Taxonomy (GTDB): domain Bacteria; phylum Pseudomonadota; class Gammaproteobacteria; order Burkholderiales; family Burkholderiaceae_C; genus Ramlibacter. The sequence goes on from DATBPW010000148.1 coordinate 8,493, forward strand.
GCGGGCCCCTTTCGTTTTGGAAAGGGCCTTCAGCCCTTTGCGTTTTCAGTGCGTCGCGTTGCGATGTTTTCGCGGCCGGCCCGCGAGCACCTTGTCGTACAGCGCATTCGGCAGCATGCGCAGCAGCTTCGCGACCACGGCCATCTGCCATGGGATCACGCGGTAGCTCGCGCCGGACTCGATCGCGTCGAACGCGCGATCCGCGAAGGCCTCGGCCTTCATCAGGAACGGCATGCCGTAGCGGTTGGTGCGCGTGAGCGGCGTGTCGACGTAGCCGGGGAGGATCGTCACCACCTGCACGCCGCTTGCACGCAGTTCGCCGCGCAGGCTCTCGCAATAGCTCACCACCGCGGCCTTGCTCGAACAGTACGCGCCGTGCCCCGGCAGGCCGCGGATGCCAGCGACGCTCGCGATGCCCGCCAGCCGCCCCGAGCCGCGCCGCTTCATCGCATCGACGAAGGGATGGAAGGTCGCGGCCAGGCCGACGTTGTTCGTCGCGAACGTTCGCGCCATCACGTCGAGGTCTTCGCGATAGGCCGTGTCCATGCCGACGCTGATGCCGGCATTCGCGATGACGGTATCGGGCACGCCTTGCCGCTCGATGCACGCACGGCCCGCCGCAACGATGCTGTCGATGTTCGCGACGTCGGCCTCGTACACCGCGTAGCGCTCCGCGACAAGCCCGCGGCCTTGCGCCCACTGTTCGATCTCGCTCGTGCGGCGCGCCGCCAGCGCGAGGCGCCAGCCCGCTTCGTGATAACGCCACGCCAGTGCCTGCCCGATGCCGCTCGACGCGCCAGTGATGAAAACCAGCTTGTCCACGGCGGCTGCCTCAGGGCCCGGTGCGCGGCGCGACGGTGCCGCGCACGTGCCCGCCCATCTCGAGCACGTCGTGGATGCTGTCGAAGCTCATGCTGTCGCCGGCAAGGCGGTCGTCGCCGCGCGTGATCTGCACCGGCTTGTTCGACGTGATGCGCTCGGCGTTGACGTAGATGTGCAGGTACTCGCTGCGGATCTCCAGCCGCGGCGACGCCGGTGCCGCGCCGCCCGGCGCCGCGTCGCGGGTGACCACCGCGTCGCCGAGCAACTGCACTTCGGACGCGTCGGCGTTGCTCACCGCGCGCTGCGCGGTCGCGATCGTCACGCTGCCGTCCGGGCCGATCGTGCGCATGCGCGGATGGTCGATCTCGACGGTGTCGGTGTCGGGATAATGCCGCGCCTCGACGCCGTAGACCTCGTTCTTCAGTCGCCCGTTGGGATCGAATGTCTTCACCGAGAAGCGCCGCATGTACGAGTCGGGCTCGTGCGTCGGTTTCTCGGCCACGGTCGGCGCCTCCGCGACCGGCGAGTTGCGCGCCAGCCAGTAAGTGCCCAGCGCGATGATGCCCATCAGGATCACCGGCAGGTACACCGACAGGCGCTCCCAGCTCGCACGCAACATGCGCCCCGATGGCGGCCGCTCGATGAAGCCGCCGACGATCACGACCAGTAGCCCTCCAGCAGCGACGCATAGCGCCCGCTCGCCACGAGCATCAAGTCACAGAACTCGCGCGCCGCGCCGGCGCCACCCGCCTGCGCCGTGACGTGATGCGCGATCGCTTTCACTTCGGCGTGCGCGTTGGGCGGCGCGCAGGCGAATGCCGCGCGCTTCATCACCGGCAGGTCGGGCCAGTCGTCGCCCATCGCGGCCGCTTCGCTCCATTGCATGCCGAGCTGCTGCAGCGACTGCTCTGCCGCCGCGAGCTTCTGCTCGGTACCGAAATGGGCGTGCGTGACACCGAGCGCCGCGAGGCGCGACCGCAACGCCGGTGAATCGCGCCCAGTGATCACCACCGGTGTGATCCCCGCCTTGGCAATCAGTTTCAGGCCGAGCCCGTCGAGGATGTGGAAGCGCTTGAGCGACTCGCCCTCAGCCGACAGGAGCAGCCCGCCGTCGGTGAGCACGCCGTCGACGTCGAAGAAGGCGACGCGCACGCCTTGCGCGGCCAGCAGCAGATCCGGCGCGAACGTGAGCACGGGCCCGGGCATCAGATCACCTTGGCGCGCAGCAGGTC